>JAGBRF010000135.1 GCA_017632555.1 Alphaproteobacteria bacterium
CTTGCGGCCAGACGCAATAAATTTAAAGTGACCATGCAGGATATGGACGACGCCAAAGATAAAGTTTTAATGGGTACGGAACGTAAATCTATGGTTATGGACGAAAAGGAAAAAGAATTGACGGCCTATCACGAAGCCGGTCATGCGGTTTGTTCGTTGCATTTACCGGAATCCGATCCGCTTCATAAAGTGACGATTATTCCGCGCGGACAAGCTTTGGGGGTGACAATGCAGTTGCCGGAAAAAGATAAGTATTCGCAAAGTTATACTTACTTAAATTCCCGATTGTCAATTTTGTTTGCCGGTCGTATTGCCGAAGAAATGATTTTCGGTAAAGATAAAGTGACGACAGGGGCTTCCAATGATATTGCCGTTGCGACATCGATTGCGCGCAGAATGGTGACTGAATGGGGTATGAGTGAAAGTTTGGGCCCCATCGCTTATGAAGAACCGGAAAGTGAAGTGTTTTTGGGTCATTCGATTGCTCGCCGGAAGAATATTGCGGATAAAACGGCGGAAGAAGTCGATAAGCAAATTCGCAAAATCATTGACAATGCGTATGCCAAAACAAAACGTATTTTGACACAAAACAGAAAAGAGTTGGATTATTTGGCAAAAGCTTTGCAAGAATACGAAACTTTGACCGGTGAAGAAATTGCTTTGGTAATTAAAGGCAAAAAAATCGAACCGGTAAAAGATAAAAAGGAAGTTTTTGTACGTGCTTCCGTACCAACAATCGAAGCGGCGGAAGACAACGTTGTCAGTATTGAAAGCATTAAAAAGAAGTTTGCCAAAAAAACAGAAAAAACTAAACTGTTTAAGCCGGTTAAGAAAAAGTAATTTTCATATTATTTTTGACGCTTTTCGTTGTTCTTTTTATTTTTAAATAAAAACTTGACAAATTAAAGATAATTTGTTATGGTTGCCTTTGACACTTTGTGTTTTTATGGTTTTTTATTAAAAAGTAGGAAAATAAAATGTTCAAAAGTAACAGGGCAAAATGGTTAGGAATTGCTTGGAGTAGCATATCAGAAGAAGAAACTTGGAAAGCGCTTGAGGATTTATTGTTCAAATCAAAAGGGTTCGATAAATATTCCGGTTTGGCATTGGAAAGCGCTTGTTGTTGGGGACGTTCCAAAATCGTTGATAAATTGTTGGAACTTGATGTAGATGTCAATTTCAGAGATTATGCCGGTAAAACACCTTTGATGTGGACAGCTTCGGCCGGAAATACCGAACTTACCGAAAAGTTGATTAAAGCTGGAGCCGATGTAAATTTGTTCGATTATTACGGATACACGGCGTTGATTGAAGCGGCTACTTACGGACAAAAAGATACTGTAAAACAATTGCTTGCCGCCGGTGCAAATGTAAATGCCAAAAGGGAATATGGTAATACGGCGTTGTCAAAAGCAGTTGCTGAAAAGCATACTGAAATCGCCGATATTTTAAGACAAGCCCAAAAAGAAACATATAAAAAGGGCCGGGCGCTTAAAATTGCCAGATTGCAAGAAATTAAAGAACAAGAAGCAAAATTAAAGGCCGAAAAAGCCGCTTTAACCGAAAATGAAGTTGCTAAATCACAAATAATCAAAGTTCAAGAAGAAAAGTTGATGAACGAAGCAATTGCCATAAACAAATCATTGGCGGAAAAGGCACAAAAGCGTTCTGAAATTGCCAAAAATTTGATTGAAATCGGTCGCAAATTGGGCCATCAACAACGGCGTTTTGCGGCAAGTCAAGTAATGGAAAGAGAATAAAGTTTCTTTAATTATTGACACGTTTTGAATTCACCCCCTTGATTTTTTCAGGGGGTGTTTTTTTGTAAAATTTTACTTGTTTTTTGAAAATGTCTTTGATAAGATGACAAATGTAATCAGTGGAGAAAAATAATGTCTTTCTTTCGAAAAGTTTTATCGACTTTGATTTATCACGAAGAAGCTACAAACGACCATTTGGAAGCTTATCCCGAACGGTTGCATGTGGAAGCTTTGCCGGAAAGACGTTATTTGAAAGCATCTCGTTTTTGGGTGGTGGCTACTTTAATCAGTTTGGCGTTCAATTTTGCAATGTGTTTTATTTACATACACAATGCGTCATCGGTCAGAGCCATTGTGGAAGTTCCGCAATATCAAGAAACTTTCTTATACAATTTGGATCATTACAACAAAGAATTAAGGGCTGTTGAAAAAAACACTCGGAAATTATACCAACGGGATTTGATTTTCCAAAATTTGATTGCTGATTATTTGAACGAACGGTACCAAGTAACGTCAAACAAAGCCGAAATGGCTCAACGTTGGGGAAAGGAAGGAAAGCTGTTTTCCTATGCGCCAAAGCTTTATGATTCTTTTTTGCAGGCTTCTGAAGAAGCAATACAAAATCAAGAAAAAGGTTTGACACAAGAAATTTATATTTATTCCATCAAAAATTTGAACGGTCATGATTTTTACGAAGTTGTTTTTGACGTTTTTACTTTGAACGAAAACGGTTATGGTCAAAAAAAATGTCCGTGCTTTTCCAAAACAAAGGAATGTTTGACCTGCATGCGTGATACGGCGCTTCGTGTCCAACGTAAAAAAGCATATATGCGTGCCGTTATGGCGGTTGAGGAAACGGAAAAAGAAAAAATCCGTGAAAGTGTCAACCCGTATTATTTCCTGATAAAGAATTTGTATATTTTGGATTATGCTATTCATATAGAAAATCCATGGGAAAACACCGATCTTATTTTGGAATAGGGTGTTTGATTTTCCCCTTTTTTATCATTAAAAATTTGATTTTTATCTTCTGGTATGCTATATGTGGCGCAGATATCGTTCTTTGAGAACTGCGACACCGTCGCAACGCGCGTCGCCCTCTTGGCAAACTGCGGGAAGTAATGTTTCATGTATATCTGGTGCGACAGCCGCAAGTTTCCGTCTGA
>JAGBRF010000012.1 GCA_017632555.1 Alphaproteobacteria bacterium
GTTTTGCTACTTTAAATTGGCCGTTTTTGGCATTGGGTGTGCCGGCTTATTTTATGGGGAGACATGTTTCTCAAAAATGGAAAGACATCCAGAAAAGGGTTTTCCCGTATGAATTCCAATCCAGACAAAAAAACTGGCAACAACAAAATGAAACCATTCAAAATGCGGACCTTCACTTTTCTATGGGCGATAATGAAGAACAAGTTGCTAAATCAGATCAAGAACGAAAAAATTTGGCTGAAATAGTTCAATATCGTATCAAGAAAATAACGCCGACAATATGGGGCAGTTCGCTTGTGACTACGCTTTTGACCGGAACTACGTTGCTTTGGGGTTTTTACCAAGGGTCACCTGCAACGGATATATTGAAAATGTATGTGGCGACCAGTGCTTTTTTGGGCAGTATTCAATCTTTTGTTATGGCACGCTATATGCAAAAAGAAGCCAGCCGCAGTATGATTAGAAACTATAATCAAATCAAACACCAAAAAGATTTTGATTTGCAGTTGGGAAATGAAAAATTACCGGAAAATGTTGATACAATTTGTGTAGATAATGTCCGATATCATCATCGCACTCAAACGGGGGAAAGGGTGGAACAACCGGTGTTGGATTTCAAATCAAAATTTTATTTCAAACCCGGAATCAATATATTGGGTGGTGTTTCCGGTGTCGGTAAATCAACATTGTATAAATTATTGCGTCATGCAGATGATTTAAACGGTGGTAAAATTTCTTTGGGCAATATGGAAAATGGTCATTTTACAGGAAAGGAATTGACCCAAATTTCATTGCAAGATGCTTCAAAAAATATTGCTTTTTCTTTGCCGGAAATTCGTTATCAAAACAAACTTACGGCTGTTCATATAATAAAAACATCAAACCCGAAATTGTCAAAAGACACACTGCAAAAGCTTGCCAACTTCTTTAACAATGTTACGAAAAAGGATGATAAAAAGCTTTTGTTGTGGGAAGATGATAAACGTAAGAAAGAAAAGTTGTTCAGTACAATGTCTTCCGGACAAAAAAAGATGACTTTGTTCCTTTCGGCCATTGTTTCTCCAAAAAATATATTGGTTTTGGATGAACCGACTTCGGGTGTTGATCCGAAAGCCGTTAATGTTATGTTGGATATGATCAATCAGTTGGCGAAGAAAAAAACAATTATCTTTACAACACACCACCCGGAAGAAATATTGAAATTGAACGTTTCCAACATTGTGAAATTGGAAAAGAAAAAAGCAGCCGATGGAACCGTTTTGCCGACTGATGTAACGATTTATCCGAAACAAAACGGACAATTTTATACAGATGAAGATAAACAATTTTACATTGATTCTTATGGTATAAATAAGGACAAAAAGGAAAAGGATGAAAATCAAGAAAGTTTGCTTGATATATTGGAAAATAATGTGGTTTCCGATGAAGATGAAAATCCGTATGAAAATGTTCTGTTGAAAAATTTGTTGTATTCTGATGGTGTTAAAAAAGGCTTTGATTTACATGCCATTGTTTCTTCAAAGTCGAAATTGACACGGGCAAAGAAAATACTTACTTTGCAAGCAATCAAAGCCAAAGCAAGACAGAACCCGGAAAAGTATCAACGAATCAACAAAGCGTTGAACAAAGATTCTTCCAGATAAATAAAAAATCTAACGGTTCTTTCGTTTGTTGAATGTTGGAAGTCCGCGTATTAAAGCATCTTTTACCGTTGCCCACAAATTTTCGCCATTCATCTTATATTGTTTGAAATCGGCTTTCATTTTTTCATCTTGTCCGCAAACCAAATCTTCCGTAGTTGTCAA
>JAGBRF010000136.1 GCA_017632555.1 Alphaproteobacteria bacterium
AAGGATAACAAAATGTTATCTTCATCTTCACCCGTTAAAGATACAAAAGCATCTGCATTATCGATATGGGCTTCCTGCAAAATGCTTTCATCCATAGCATCGCCTTTGATAACAAGTGTTTGATCCAAATTTTTTGCCAAATAGACGGCTTGTTTTTCCTTTTTTTCGATCAAGGAAAGATGGTCCGCCATCCCCTCTTCTTCCATCATCTTGGCAAAGCAATACCCTATTCGACCACCGCCAACGACAACAATATGATCGGATCGATTCGTGGGGTGTCCCAAACTTTCCAAAATCTTTTCGCAATTTTTGTTATCCACAATAAAGTAAACTTCATCATCTATTCTGAATGCCGTTTTTGAATCGATTTTAACCGATTGTCCGCCCCGAACAATGCCGGCAACATAGGCACCGTATTCTTCAAATCTTTTTTCAATACTGCTGACTGTTTTCTTGGAAAATTCACAACCGCGCATACACTTTGCACCGACAAAAACAGCATCGCCCGGCATATTTATAAATTCCAAAGCACCCGGTGTTTTAAGGTTACGCAAAACCGTTTTTGCAATTTCTTTTTCAGGCGAAATAACAACGCTGATGTGTAAATCATCAAAGAACGGCGGATAAGCTTGATTTGAATAAAAACCGGAACGAACGCGGGCAATTCGAAGCGGAATATTAAACAAAACAGCGGCTTCGAAACACACCATCATATTGACTTCGTCACTGCGTGTCACGGCAATAATCAAATCCGCATCAGCGGCACCGGCTTGCGCCAAAACTTCCGGAGAAGATGCTATTCCGACAATGGTTTGAAGGTCCATTTCATTTTCGACCCGTTTCAATGTTTCAACGTTTTCATCGATAACGGAAACTTGATGTCCTTCATGGAACAGATAAGAAACTATGCTGCTGCCGACATCACCACAACCACAAACGATAACATTCATTTTTATTCCCCTTTTATTTTAAACTTTTTCATTTTTGAATGCAGAGTGTTACGATTTATTCCCAACAAATCTGCTGCATGCAACTGATTACCTTTTGTTTTTTCCAAAGCGATTTTAACTGCGGATTTTTCCGCCAATCCGACTATTTTATCATACATTTTGTCCGGACGCTTCCGACTTTCAAAGTAAGTCAAATACGCCCGCACATATTTATCCAAAATATCTTCTATACTCACACTCACTTTTTAAAAAACTCCCGAATCAAAGCCTTTACATTTTCCGGTTTTGTTTCACTATAAACCTTTTGACGAAAATTAGCAACAAAAGAATGACCGCTTGCATACCAAGCAAGATGTTTTCTTGCAATAAACAATCCTTTCGGCCCGTAATAAGACAATAATCTGTCAAAATGTTCTTGCACAATCGGTTCGATATCTGATGGGATTTCTTTGCCGTCAATTTGTGCCAAAATCCACGGTTTTCCCAATGCCCCGCGCCCAATCATCAACCCGTCCGCCGATGTTTGATCCAAACATTTTTTTGCGCTTTTTTCATCAACGATATCCCCATTGGCAATTACGGGAATTGATAACAATTTTTTTACTTCGGCAATTTTTGACCAGTCGGCCTTACCGCTGTAACCATCTGATTTTGTCCGGCCGTGAATTGTAATAGCATCAGCACCGGCCTGCTCGATATACTTGGCAAAATCCGTCACGTTTATATGTTCTTTATCCCAACCCAATCGCGTTTTGACCGTCACAGGAATTGAAACGGCTTTTTTAACGGCTTCCACCATTTCAGCCGCCAAAATCGGATTTTGCATCAATGCCGCACCAGAAGTATTTGAAATCAACTTTCGAACTGGACAACCCATATTGATGTCAATTAAATAAGCTCCGTTTTTTTCGGCTTGTTTTGCGGCCACGGCCATATCGGATGGATTATTGCCGACCAATTGAACGGCTATGGGGGCTTTTTCATCGGACAAATCCATCATTCGTTGCGTTGTTTTCGAACCGTAAACAAACGAAGTTGCCCCAACCATTTCAGCATAAATTAAATGTCCGCCGAATTGACGAACCATTTGGCGAAAAGGTTTATCCGTAACGCCC
This sequence comes from Alphaproteobacteria bacterium, assembly GCA_017632555.1. The sequence goes on from JAGBRF010000136.1 coordinate 2,066, forward strand.
GCCATGGGTGCTAAAAAATTTTTCGAAGGCAAAGCGGATAAAAAATCTGTCATTTATTCACCCGATTTTCATCAATAAAAGAATAGGCAAAATAAAGGGCTTTTTCTTTTTCTTCATCGGTCATTCTTGCCCATAAATCCTTTAATTCCGGAGAAATCGTTGTCAAATCTTTTTCATCGGGGAATAAATAAGCCAACGATAAATATAACCAACTGGCTGCTTTAACTCTGATTTCCGATTTATCCAATCGTTTGGAATAAACTTCATATAATCGGCGTTGTGCCGGAATATAATCGCGCATAGCGGCTTGCTTAAACCAAAACAAAGCCTTCTTGACATCCTTTTCAATTCCCAACCCGTCAAGATAAAGATTTGCCAAAGCATACATGGACTCTATGTGTTCTTGTGCGGCGGCTTTTTCATACCAAATGGCCGCCTTTGCATAATCTTGCTGTACTTTTTTGCCTTCCGCATACAAGCGCCCCAAATCGAATTGGCTTTGAACATCGCCATAGGTGGCTGATTGAGATGTCCATTGCACTTCCCACTTATCTTCAAGCGAAGGCGGACGAACCATTTTATATGCCCGTTGATTTTGCAAAAAATTCAAAGCTTGTAAAGCTTGCCTGTCACCCTTCAATGCTGCTTGCTCATACCATTTTTCCGCTTCCAACAAATCGGGTTGAATACCCGGCTTGCCGTATTGGTAAATATGCCCCAAAGCAAATTGAGCTTCCAACATATCCTGTTGCGCCGCCCGATAAAGCCAAGAAACGATAGTCGGATAATCGGCCGAATTTTCCCGTTCATACCACAAAGCCAATTGATATTGCGACTCTGCATTACCTTGTTCAGCCGACTGATAAAGTTGTTCAAACGCATCATCATTCTGATTAAAAGGCAACAAAACGGAAGCGTTCACAGAAAACGCCACACTTAAAACAAACCCAATAAATATCAGTTGACTTTTACGCATATTTTTCTATACTTTCTTTTCGTTGAAAGCACTATAACAGCTTTTTGAAAAAAGGTTAAGTAAAAAATGGATAAAAAAGTGCGTGTCATCGGAGCCGGTCTGGCCGGCAGTGAAGCGGCTTGGCAATTGGCAAAATGCGGTTATCACGTTGATTTATACGAAATGCGCCCGCAAAAGACGACCCCGGCACATACAACGGATAAATGTGCCGAATTGGTTTGTTCCAATTCCCTGCGCAGTGATGATTGGCAAACAAATGCGGTCGGATTATTGCACGAAGAATTACGCCGTTGCGCTTCTTTGATTATCAGCTGTGCCGATGAAACACGAGTGCCGGCGGGTGGTGCTTTGGCGGTTGACCGCGAAGCATTTTCCAGTTTGGTAACACAAAAATTGTCCTCTCACCCATTGATTACTTTTCATCACGAAGAAGTCACCGATTTGGATTTTTCGGACGATATTCCGACAATTTTGGCAACCGGTCCTTTGACCAGCGAAAAAATGGCGGATTGCCTGCAAAAAATAACGGGTGATGAACATTTGCATTTTTTTGATGCGATAGCGCCTATCGTTTACACAAACAGCGTTGATATGAGCCAAGCATGGTACCAATCCCGTTATGACAAAGGCGACAAATATGATTATCTGAACCTGCCGATGAACAAAGATCAATACGAAAATTTCGTTGCGGATTTGTTGACGGGTGAAAAAGTGGAATTTCACGAATGGGAAAAAGACACACCTTATTTTGAAGGTTGCTTACCCATCGAAGTTATGGCGGAACGCGGACCTTTGACTTTGCGTTTCGGACCGATGAAGCCGGTCGGTTTAACAAACCCGCATGATCCGGAACACAAACCCTTTGCGATTGTCCAATTGCGCAAAGAAAATAAAGAAGGCACGTTGATGAATTTGGTCGGCTTTCAAACAAAGTTGAAACATGGCGCGCAAAAGGAAATTTTTTCAAAAATACCGGGGTTGGAAAACGCCGTTTTCGCCCGTTTAGGCGGTATCCACAGGAATACCTTTGTTTGCGGACCGAAAGTTTTGGACGAACGGTTGCATTTGAAAAACAAGCCAAACGTTATTTTGGCGGGACAAGTTTCCGGTTGCGAAGGGTATGTTGAAAGCACCTCCATGGGCTTTATTGCCGCACAATTGTTGGCAAATCCGAATTTACCTTTACCACCGGCCGAAACGGCATTGGGATCCATGTTGCGCCATGTCACCGAAGGCAATGCAGAAACGTTCCAACCGATGAATATCAACTTTGGGATTTTCCCCGAATTGCCGAAAACGTCCGGCCGCAAAATCAAAGGTGCCGACCGCAAAAAACTTTACACCGCCCGCGCCCTGTCCGCCCTTGACGAGTGGATGAAGAATTTTATTTGTTAAAATATACGAACATTTACAGAAATAAAAAATTTCTTATTTATTCTTGATAAGTCTTCTTTTTATAATTCTGACGCCAGCCAATCCCATTAGAGTAAAGATTGCAAATATATTACTCACTCCCGCAATAATTAAAGAAAAATGTCTTGTTTCTATGCAATCTAATAAAAACTCTTTGTTTTTACTGTTTGTTTTTTTGGAAAAAAGCTTATCCGTTTTAGACAACACCGCATCTTGATCTTCTTTTGTCATACTCGAAATATCCAGCGTCCAAGGGGGATTCGATAAGTATTTATACTTTCTTTCTTCTTCTGAAAGGTTGTTTAAATTAAGCACAATATAACGATATGCATGCTTTTTTTGTAAAACAAAGTATGATGTTACATTTTCTACAAGAAACTTCTTTCCGTAAAAACTAATAGACTTCTTTGTAAATTCCACCGCTGGTGGTTGAAAGAAGAGAAAATAAACAAAGTAAATACACCCATACAAAGAACCTAATATCCAAACAGATGATACAAATTTATCATCTTTCCACATCATAAGCCCAAGAAAAAATGAAAGAAGAAAAGTAATTAAAAATACAAATCCGTAAAACTTTCTTTTTTTACCGAATAAAAAATATTTGTCCATTTCACACCTTTAAAATTTTTTGTTATACAAACTACCAATATTATAATATCCAGAAAAACAAAAAGATAGCATTTTTATCAAAGTTTTGTTCTTCAACCTTTATTCCACCTCTTCCGCCATTTTGGCGAAGGTTTCAAGCAGGCTTTTGACACCGACCAAACGGTCTGACGAATTATTCCAAATGCGTGTAATTGTCAATTTGTCGGGCTTTAACTTTGCCAGGCCCATTTGCGAATTGACAAAGCCCACCAACCCCGCAGGATTGGGGAATAAATTATTCCTGAACGTAATCGACATACCTTTACTGCCCGCTTCGATTTTTTCAATGTGGGCACGCCGACATAAACCCTTTAACGACACGGTCGTCAGCAAATTTTCCACTTCCGGCGGTATGGGACCGAAACGGTCTTCCAATTCCAAACGCATAGATTGCATTTCTTCCGCCGTTTGTAAGTTCGCCATACGGTGATAAAGTTCCATACGCAAACCCAAATCTGAAACGTATTTTTCGGGAATTAAAACGGATAGCCCCAAAGAAATTTGCGGAGAATAATTTTCTTGTTCGATATTTTCAACACTCTGCCCGCTTTTCAGCATAGCAACAGCGTCTTCCAACATTTTTTGATATAATTCGACACCGACTTCTTTGATGTGACCGGATTGTTCTTGCCCCAACAAATTACCGGCACCGCGAATGTCCAAATCATGACTTGCCAACGTAAAGCCAGCGCCCAAACTGTCCAAAGACTGCATAACTTCCAACCGTTTTTGTGCGCCCGGAGTTAAAACTTTGTTTTCCGAAGTCGTCAAATAAGCATACGCTTTGACTTTGGAACGCCCCACCCGTCCGCGCAATTGGTACAAAGCCGCCAAGCCAAACATATCCGCGCGATGAATAATAATCGTGTTCACGTCCGACATATCTATACCCGATTCGATAATTGAGGTAGCCAACAACACATCAAATTTGCCGTCCACAAAGTCCGTCATAATCTTTTCCAAATCAGTCGGTTTCATTTGACCATGCGCAGCGACTATTTTGAGCTCCGGCACAATGCGTTTTAATTTTTCCAACAACGGCGCCATATCGGAAATACGCGGACAAACATAGAAAGTTTGACCACCACGCAAATGTTCGCGCATCATCGCATCACGCAAAATCACCGCATCAAACGGCAAAACAAAAGTGCTGACCGCCAACCGATCCACCGGCGGAGTCGCGATAATGCTTAAATCCCGAACGCCCGTCAATGACATTTGAAGCGTGCGCGGTATCGGAGTCGCCGTCAAAGTCAAAACGTGCACTGATGCTTTTAATGTTTTCAATTGTTCTTTATGCGCCACGCCGAAATGTTGTTCTTCATCGACTATCAGCAATCCCAAATTTTTGAACTGCACCGATTTTGAAAGCAACGCATGCGTGCCGATAACTATATCAATCGAACCGTCCGTCAAACCGGCCAAAGTCTTTCTTTTTTCCGATTCACTGACCAAACGGGAAAGCCGTCCGATTTTAAGCTGTATCCCTTCGAAACGCTTTGCAAAAGTGGCGTAATGTTGACGTGCCAACAAAATTGTCGGAACGATAACAGCAACTTGCTGACCCGCTTCCGCCGCCATAAATGCCGCCCGCAAAGCCACTTCCGTTTTACCAAATCCGACATCACCGCAAACCAACCTGTCCATCGGATGACCGGACGCAAAATCCGATATCACATCGTTGATGGAATGAAGCTGATCTTCCGTTTCCACATACGGAAAGCGGGCGCAAAATTCGTTGTAAAATCCCAAATCGGGCGAAATAACCGGCATTTGAGTAGCATAACGAGCTGCCGCTACATTTATCAATTTTTCCGCCATTTCCAACAATTGCTTTTTTATGCGGCTTTTACGTGCCTGCCAACCCGAACCGCCCAATCTGTCCAAAGCAACGGCGGTATTTTCCGAACCGTATCTGGACAACATATCCAAATTTTCGACCGGTACGAATAATTTATCGTCACCGTCATAGATAATCTTTAAGCAATCGTGCGCCGTTCCGCCGGCTTGCAAAGTAATCAAGCCTTCATACCGCCCGATACCGTGGGTGATGTGAACGACTAAATCCCCGACATTCAACGTGGAAATATCTTCAATAAAGTTTTCCTTTGCCCTTTTGTGACGTGTCGGACGAATTAAACGTTCACCCAAAATATCTTCTTCCGTCAGCAAAGTAAAATCTTTGGCGGTAAAGCCCTTTTCAATCGGCATTTGAATAATTGACGGCGCTTCCTTTAATGCCCCGACCCAGGACGATACTTTATGAACCGATATGCCGAATTGAGCAATTCCTTTTATAATATGTTCGGCGGACGAATCCGAAAAAGAAGAAATAACAACGGGTTGTTTTGATTTTTGGATAAAATGTGCAACCTTTTCAAAAATGTTGTTGGCAGCTCGGTCCGCAGCAAAGCTAATCCCCACACGGGATTGCAAATCATCTTGTTGCGGGGAAACAAAGGAAGATAAAACAAATCGGTCAACCCCTTGCAACGTTGATGTCCATTCTTCTTCGTTCAAAAAGAAGCTGTCCGGTGTAACGGGATAATAAACGTCTTCCAACTTATCTTTTATATCCAAAGCTTTCAAACGCGCCTGATAGTATTCCATAATTTGTGTTTGACGGGATAAAACGGCTTGCGGAACGTCTTCGTCCAAATAAACGGGCGTGCCGGACGGCAAATAATCCAAAAAGCAATCCATTTTATCGAAAAACAACGGCAACCAATGTTCCAAACCATTGACTTTGCGCCCCGCAGAAACGCTTTCATAAAGCATATCCGATGATGTTTGACCGCTGGCCAAAGCACGATAACGCGTCCGAAAATCCGAAATAGTTTTTTCGTTCAAAACATATTCCGCCATCGGCTTGATAGAAAATTTTTGAACAATCGCATCCGTCCGTTGTGTTGTCACCGAAAAAGTCCGTATGCTTTCCAAAACATCGCCGAACAAATCCAACCGATAAGGTTCTTCCGAACCGCTGACAAAAACATCCATTATGCCACCGCGCAAGGCATATTCGCCGGCTTGCATAACTGGTTCCGTGCGCGTGTACCCGTTCTTATTTAAAAAAGCTTGAACTTTATCGACATCGAAAATTTCGCCCGTTTTGAACGACAATCCCTGCCCTTTGAAAAAATCGACCGGCGGAACTTTTTGTAAAACAGCCGGAACGGACGACAAAATAATCGTATTGCCGTGTATGTTCCCGTTTGCCAATTCAAACAAAGTGTCCAATCGTTCCGATTCGATTGCCGTATTCGGTGATACGCGATCATAAGGAATTGTATCCCACGCCGGAAAAGCCAAAACACGCACATCCGGTGCAATTATATTTATCAAAGACGCTAATGTGTTTAAGTGATTTTCACTGTCCGCAATATGCAAGATACAGCCTTTTTCACGCGCCGCACGTGCCAAAACAAAGGCATCGTATCCCGAAACAACACCACCTAAAATATGCTCTTTACTGTCTGTCATAGCGCATATAATAATTCTTTTTTCCAAAATTATAAAGTATTTTTTGTATTTTTTTGTTGACAACGTCCTTTTTTTGGTGTATATATCCAGTTCTTGAAGTTTCATATTTGGTTTCAGAAAAAGGATTTATTATGTTTGCAGTTATTAAAACAGGCGGAAAACAATACAAAGTTGCGAAAGACGATGTCATTATCATCGAACGCATTTCCGGTGACGAAGGTTCAAAGGTAAATTTCGCCGAAGTATTGATGGTTGGCGACAAAGTCGGAACTCCGTTCGTTGACGGTGCTTCCGTTACAGGTGAAATCGTAAGACAATCACGTGGTGAAAAGGTTATTGTTTTCAAAAAACGTCGTCGTCAAGGTTATAAACGTAAAAACGGTCACAAACAAAACTTGTCCGTTGTTAAAATTACAGATATTAAGGCATAAGGAGATTTATCATGGCTCATAAGAAAGCTGGCGGTAGTACAAGAAACGGACGTGACTCAGAAGGTCGCCGTTTGGGTTTGAAAAAAGCAGGTGGACAAGCCGTTGTTCCGGGAAACATTATTGTTCGTCAACGTGGCACACAATATTATCCTGGTGAAAACGTAGGTATGGGTGTTGACCATACTTTGTTTGCAAAGGTTGAAGGAACTGTTGAATTTAAACATTCAAAAGATAACAGAACTTTTGTTTGCGTTGTTCCAAAAGCTTAAAAAGTACTTTTAGAATTTTAAAAAATCCCCTGCGCTTTGCGGGGGATTTTTTTATGGTAAAGTACAACCGCTAACTTTTCCACCTTCTATATTTTTGATCCAGTGACTTCCACCACAAGCAACGCAATCCGTCTCGCTCAAACCATAAATTACTTTGGACATACTATCACGATGACAATCTGTTGTATTACATACTCCGGTTGTTTTATCAAAATTTCCTTTACAATAAAAGCAGGAGCCTCCATCACTTACAGAATAATGATTAGGGAGTTTTTCACATTCTTCTTCTGGTACGGAACTCCAATAGTTAACACTAGGATTTGCGGGTAAAAGACAACGTCCGCCATAAAGGGAGCTCCACATTCTATTTTTACATTTTTTACACTCATCCCTATCAACATTTGTAATTTGCAAAGAAGAAGAGTTGCAATCA
>JAGBRF010000137.1 GCA_017632555.1 Alphaproteobacteria bacterium
CTTGTTCGGCTTTAGCGACCAAATCCGCACCGGCAATTTGTTGCCCGTCTCCCATAACCAAAACAGCATCCGTTGTCCCAACGTTAATCAAATATTCTTCCATTTCCTTATCATCTTTTAAGTAAATTTCGGAATTACCGCGTTTTGCACGATACAAAGGCGGTTGCGCAATATAAATGTAACCGCGTTCAATCAATTCCGGCATTTGACGGAAGAAGAAAGTCAACAACAAAGTACGAATGTGCGCGCCATCAACATCAGCATCGGTCATGATAATGATTTTGTGATAACGGCATTTGTCTGCATTAAAATCATCACGTCCGATACCCGTTCCGAAAGCAGTAACCATTGTTCCGACTTCTGCAGATGACAACATTCTGTCAAAACGCGCACGTTCCACATTCAAAATTTTACCACGCAAAGGCAAAATCGCTTGTGTTACACGGTTACGTCCTTGTTTTGCAGAACCACCAGCGGAATCCCCCTCAACGATAAAGATTTCAGATTCAGCCGGATCTTTACTTTGACAATCCGCCAATTTACCCGGCAACGAAGCCATATCCAAAGCACCCTTACGACGTGTCAATTCGCGGGCCTTTCGTGCGGCTTCACGCGCAGCGGCGGCTTCCACCACTTTACCGATAATTTGTTTTGCATCAGCGGGGTGTTCTTCCAACCATTGACCCAATTTATCGGAAACGACCTGTTCCACAACCGGACGCACTTCACTTGACACCAACTTATCTTTTGTTTGAGATGAAAATTTTGGATCAGGCACTTTGACGGATAAAACGCAAGTCAAACCTTCACGCATATCTTCACCATTCAATTCGACCTTTTCTTTCTTTGTCAAACCGGATTCAGCCGCATAATTGTTGATTGTTCTGGTCAATGCGGCACGAAGACCGGCCAAGTGTGTACCACCATCGCGTTGCGGAATGTTGTTCGTAAAGCACAAACAATTTTCGTGATAACTGTCCGTCCATTCCATAGCGATATCAACTGTGATACCGTCTTTTTCACCGGAACTGGAAAAAATTTCAGTTTGCAATGAATTTTTGGAAGTATTCAAGTATTTAACAAATTCACGGATACCACCTTCATAACACAAATCAACTTTCTTTTCTTCGGCACTGCGTCTGTCGATTAAAACCAAACGAACACCGGAATTCAAGAAAGCCAATTCACGCATACGATGTTCCAATGTTGAAAAATCATAAACAACATTTTTGAATGTTTCTTTTGATGCCAAGAAAGTAACGGAAGTACCACGTTTTCCGTTTGCATCACCGACAACTTTTAACGGTTCGACAGGAACACCGTTCTTAAATTGCATATAATGTTCTTTGCCGTCACGCCAAATACGTAAATCCAAAACATCGGACAAAGCGTTCACAACGGAAACACCCACACCGTGCAACCCGCCGGACACTTTATAGCTGGTTTGGTAGAACTTACCACCGGCATGCAATTCAGTCATAATAACTTCGGCTGCGGATACGCCTTCTGTTTTGTGAATATCGGTCGGAATACCACGTCCGTTATCAATCACGGTCACAGAATTATCCGGATTCAAAATAACTTCCGTTTTATCGCAATAACCGGCCAACGCTTCATCAATAGCGTTATCCAAAACTTCATACACCATGTGGTGCAAACCGGTACCGTCATCCGTATCACCGATATACATACCCGGCCGTTTACGAACTGCGTCCAAGCCTTTCAAAACTTTGATTGACTCCGCATCATAGGCTTTGTCATCAACGTTTCCGTCCTTGCCCACACCCAAGTTTTCATTCAAGTTGTCTTCCATTTTTTTACCCTTTCATTTTATGCAACCTTTGCCAAACAAACTGTTGCATTTTCTACATTAAAAAACTCTGCTTTTCCGGTCAATGTATGGAACGGAGATATATCAGTACCCGTCATCCAAACTTGCGCCGGCAAATTAAATAATCTTTCCAATAAAGCATCTCTGCGCTTTGCATCAAAATGGGCGGCCAATTCGTCCAACAACAAAATCGGACATTGACCTTTTTCTTGCATTTGAGCCTTTGTTTGCGCCAAAACAATTGAATAAAGCAATGCTTTTTGCTCACCGCTGGAACACAAAGACGCATCCATTGCTTTTTGTTCGTGCAACACAGAAAAATCAGACGTATGACCGCCACCGATTGACCCGCCGTCCGCCACCAAATGACGCGAAGATTTTAATTTTTCACGATATTTGTCTTCCACATCTATGGCCGCCAAATCATTCAACCATTCTTCCACCATACCGGATAAACTGATAACAGCAGTTGGAAAACCGTCTACTTCCGAAACTCGCAAAAAAGTTTGTAAACGTGCGACTATGTCACGCCTTGCAGCAGCGATAGCAAACGCACC
>JAGBRF010000013.1 GCA_017632555.1 Alphaproteobacteria bacterium
ACGATTTCCATCACTGGCCTTATCTTCCGGTGTCGGCAATTTGCAAGTAGTTTTATCCGTTACACACGCCCATTTTGTACACGGACATTGAACAGCCCCCGTGTAATGGGTATTGTATTCCACGCATCCCGCACCATTTAAATGGGTAACGTCTGTACAAACACACTTTCCACAAGTACCTGCTGCAGTACATCCTGCTGCTGTTGTATCCTCTTTATAACCCGTTTTACACAGACATCTTTCGCATGGAGCGCTGGCACTTGAAGTTACGCTGTGCCAATTACGTCCGGGATCTGCTTCCATATCTGATCCACTTGGTTGAGCGCAAGTACTCGCATTACTTGTGCACAAGAATTGAGTACATGGACAATACCCCGGATCTGCCGGACAAGCTTCACTTTCGGTTGTTCTGCTTGTATATACCATCGTATCCGCCCTACAAGTTGCGCTCTTTCCGTTAACTGTTACAGACCAAGGAGAACCATCGCTCGGAGCACGACTTGTACATGGTCTTTTACATTGTCCGTCAATCGGACGTGCGTATTCGCCACAATCCCCTGTAAAGTCACATTTCTTACCATCCCAACCGGTTTTACAAGGATTTTCTGCAAAGGGAGGTTTTTCACACTGAACCTCACAAGGACATGTTTCAATACACTTTTTATTTCTGTCACAAACCATAGAAGAATCATAATTTTTCGGTAATGAGCAACTACAATCTGACAAAGACCCCCTACATGAAACACATGGACAGTCAACGCCTTGTGTACGGTATCTTGCCGTTCTGTCATACGTATCTATCGGTTTGCCATTTGCTCCATAGACGATATCACCCTTTGAATCATGCAATATACAACAGTCATTCAAAGTTGTCGGCGGAACACACGGATAAAGAGGCGGAACACATTGTGTCGGAGAAGCCAATTCATATCCGGATGCACATTTCCACGGGCACGGACGACCCTTTTCCCCATAGACTGCCGTTTTATCTATCATATAATATTTATATTCGGGAGCCGTGGTTGAAGGAATAAACGATGGAACAACGCACGTCCATTCTTTACACGGATGTACACCTTGATCATTACAGATGGCTTCATACTCATTACACAATGATTTCTTTCCTAAAAGACCTTCATTTCCTTTTACAGGTGTTTCAGAAGGATCATTATTACATTCGACCAAAGTACATACACCATTATCTTCTATGTATCCCGTTTCACATCTTGTACATGGACAATTTGCAGAAGTAGCAGCAGTATTGTACTCTTCGCAATGTTCTACCATATTTTCGATACAAACTGTGTTTCCTTTGATATCACACATACATTTTTCTTCACTAAATGGTTTGTCCGCCGGACAAGAGTTAGATACACATCGTCCGCCACAGGCAACCGTTCCTTTTGGGCAACATTTTTCCGGACGGAAAGAGCTTCGAACATCTGTTGCACAGTAGTTAGCGCTTGTGTCACAAAAACATCCGTTACAACACTTTGTCGCTTGAGCCGGATCGCACGGTTCGCAGTCCCCGCCCACTTGTACAGCAAAATAGAAACGAACTGTCAAAGTTTGTTCTGACGAACTTTGAATCGTTGGAGCCTTACAAATTTCTTTTGGTGATGATCCGGATTCAAAAAACTGTTCATTATACTTCCCGTTTTTATCTTTTGTAATTACAGAAATTATGTAACGATCCGGACGATCTTCATTTTCCGGAAACGCAGAAACCGCTTCTTCCTGAGCTTTTGGCAACAAAACAACGCACTCACTGTATAAAACGCCCGGAACTTCAATATAAAATGAATCAGTAGATTTCTTATATGCCTTTATGTCATACATACTGTTTTTACGGAAATCGATACCGCGTTTAGCAAAATCAATAGCATAGTCGGACTTATCTATGTCCTGCACTTTTTCATGAACGGTAAAGGCCAACCGTTCCACATCGTCCACAATTTGGTTGGCGTGATGGTGGTTAATTGAAAGTCTGTATAAGAAGATAGCGCCCAAAGTCAATAAACCGATAATCAATATAACAGCTATCATTTCCATGATGGTTCTACCTTTTTGGCGAACCATGGTGTTTAAATTCTTCCAGTTATAGAAAGAACGGCCGTTTAAGCCGTCTTTTGTCAAAAAGTCATAAAAGCCGGTTGCCTTTTTGCAAATGCAACGACAGCATTTTTTTACAGACTCTTTGGAAACAGAGAGTTTCGCTTTCTGTTTTTGGAAGAATTTCATCGGATTTAGCATAATTTTAGCTCCTTATTTAAGACTTTTTTTCTAGGATATATCCATTTTTAAATCTTTGCAAGCAAAAATTTTGATTTTCTACAAAAAGTTAAAGGATTTTTTTATGCCGTCCGTCACTATATATTATATAAGGTGTAAATCAATCTATCCCCTTCTATTTTTCGCATATTGAATACACACCGAAAGGACTTATTGACCGGACACAAAACAAAAAAATCGCCCAAACGGACGGTTTTTTTATTGGCTGGGGTGGCTGGATTCGAACCAACGAATGACGGGATCAAAACCCGTTGCCTTACCACTTGGCGACACCCCAAAATGACTTTGGCTTTTCAAAGTTTTATCTTTTATACTCGATTCTAAAACAAAATGCAAGCTATTTTTCATCAAAATGTTCTTTTCTTTACAAAAAAAACGTGCTATACACTTTCAAAAGAAAGGTTGAATATCATGTTGCCGAAGCTTTATATCGATTTGAACGCCGTTGCGTATAATTACCAATTATGCAAAGATTTTGCCCCATCGGCACGAGTTGCCGCCGTTGTTAAAGATAATGCTTACGGATTGGGGGCAAAGGAAGTTGCCCGAAAACTTTACAAAGACAAAAAATGCAACTGTTTTTTTGTCGCCTATGCCGATGAAGGCGCACAAATTCGCCCTGTTGCACAAGATGCGGATATTTACTTATTGAACGGATTTGATGCACAAAATGCCGACACAATCAAACAGTTCAATTTAACACCGGTTCTAAGCTCTTTGGAACAATACAAAAAGTGGGAAGAAAGCGGTATTATGGAAATCAAACCGGCTTTACAGGTTGAAAGCGGATTACACCGTTTGGGCGTTTCTTATGAAGAAGCCGCCGGTATTCCCGACAAACAAAAAAATGATTTTAAGCTGATTTTATCCCACTTGGCATGTGCGGATGAAGAAAACAGCCCCTTTAACGAACAACAAAGAAAAGCTTTTTTCCAATTCAAATCTTTGTTTCCGCGGACATTGTTTTCTTTGTCGGCCTCTGATGGTATGGGATTGGGTGCGGATTTTCACTTTGACGTTGTCCGCGCCGGCGCTTTTTTGTATGGATTAAAAACTTGTCCGGCTTTGGCAAATCAACAAAAACAAGTCGTTACCGCCGAAGTTTCCGTTTTGCAATCAAAAACTTTGGAACCCGGGGACAGCGTTGGATATAATCAAACATTCACGGCAAAACGTCCGACACGCATTTTGGCTTTAAGCGTTGGTTACGGTGACGGATTATTGCGCACTTTATCCAACAAAGGCAGCGTGTTTTTCAAATATCGCTATAATTGGCTGAAAGCCCCGATTATCGGGCGCGTTTCAATGGATATCATTCTGTGTGATATAACCGATTTACCGCAAGAAATCGAAACCGCTTCATCGGCGTTCTTGTTAAATGATGTTTACACATTTGACGATATGGGACACGATGCTGGCACAATCGGATATGAAGTATTGTCTTTGATTTGCAACAGCAAACGTTGGGAAAAAGAATATGAAGGATAAACCGGAATCTGTTTTATTGCTTATACATGAACTGAATTATACGGGCGCCCCGTTGGTTGTCTTTGAAACGGCTTTGGCATTGAAAAAACGCGGATATAAGGTTCATACGCTTTCCTTGTTAAACGGAGAGTTAGTCGAAAAATTCAAGCAAAATGATTTGGAAGTCAGCATTTACGAAAACAACGAAAAGTTTATGGAATTAGCAAAAAAATTCGATTTTGCCATTGTAAATACATTGGCGTGCAAAGATCCGTATAAAGTTTTGCAATCGATGATGCCTACTATTTGGTGGATACATGAAAAATTGACTTATGCACCTAATAAAGACGATATTCTTCCCGATATTCAAAATGCTTTTTCAATAATTACGTCTTCCCCGGCATCTCGGGCAGAATATTTACCGTATAATGAACATAATCATTTGGTTTATTTGGGAATAAAAGATGCTTATCGCGGAAAACCCATGCAAATGGACTTTCCGTCCTTTGCCGTAGTCGGTTCCATTGTCCCCAGAAAAGGACAAGATATTTTTATTCAGGCGATTGAACAATTACCGCCTGAAACCCGAAAAAAAGCCGGATTTTTCATTATCGGGGAAGCACCCAACGAAACAATTTATAATCAAATAAAGGCGCGCATTCAATATACACCGGAAATCACGCTTTTACCGGCGACAAAATCTTTTGAAGAAATTTGTGAATATTATGAAAATATATCCGCTTTGGTTGCGCCTTCACGGGAAGAACCGACTTCACGCGTTGCCATCGAAGCCATGATGATGGCGCGCCCGGTCATTATGTCCGATGTCGTAGGGGCGCAGTATTTGGTGCAAAACGGCGTAAACGGATTTATTTTCAAATCGCTAGATATTACGGCATTAAGCGGATTATTGGCGCGTTTGATAGAAAACCCCGAAATTTTGGAAAAGATGCAACAACCGGCCCGTGAAGCCTATTTGAAATACAATTCGGAAACGGCTTTTTCAAACGCTGTGGAGGATGCCATTTTGTCAGACTGGCACCGTTATTACAAATAAAACACTTGCTTTTTGAACGTATTTTGTGTAGAATGCACTTATGCTTTGTGCGCTTGTAGCTCAGTTGG
>JAGBRF010000138.1 GCA_017632555.1 Alphaproteobacteria bacterium
CATAAAATGCCATTTCAAAAAAGCTTCATAATCTTTTTTAGATAACGCTTCAACCCATTCCTTCATTAAGGGGGCTATACCATCTGTAGCAACATTTGTAATGTATTGCGTCTTTGTTCTGGCAAATAGTTTTTTGAAATCTTCCACATAAAACCCGGTAAAAACTTCTTCAGGAATATCTTTCATTCTGCCTGTTTTATCCATCCAAGAAATCATTTCGCAAGCGTGTTTTTTCCTTAAACCATAACTAATCATTATAGAACTGTGGGATAAATAAGCGAACATACAAACCCCATTTTTTTTGGCAACACGCAGTGTTTCTTTGATGGCTTGTTTTTTATCTTTTTGATTAAACAAATGATACATTGGTCCAAGGTTTAGAACCATATCAAATGAATTATCTTTAAACATACTTAAATCCAAAGCATCAGCAACCATGCACTGAAAATTCTTCACTCTTTTGGATTTATTCTTCATAATTTCAACATGTTTCGGTACTAAATCAGTAGCAACGACATCATATCCCATTTTAGCCAAGGCAAGAGAATAACGCCCTGTACCGGCTCCAATTTCCAGTATTTTAGCGCCAGGCTTCAAAAACTTTTGGATATAATGTAATGTGGTCAGATATTCAATATTATGTGCATGGTCTTTTACCAAACGCGCATCTTCGTCTGTAACCGCGTATTGATTCAAAATAATATCTTTGTATTTGTTTATTACCATGTGTATTCTCCATATGTATTTTTAATTAAAGAAACTGTATTATGCCAAACAAAATAATTGCAGCGAATAAGCCGGCGAAAATATCGTCCAGCATAACGCCCCATGCGTTTTCGATTTTCTTATCTGCCCAACCAACAATGGACGGCTTTGTGATATCGAACAATCTGAACAATCCGAAACCGGCAATATAAATCGCCATTGCTACCCAACTGCTGTTTCTTTGAAGAAGCGGTGCGACCAAAATAAAAGATGTCAATTGCCCGGCAACTTCGTCCACAACTATCAAGGACGGATCGTGTTTAGTATATTTCAAAACTTCTTTACTGGCAATAACGCCGGCGAAAAAAGCAATAACGGCACCTAACAAAATACCGCAAGCGCCCCAATAATACGCCAACACAAAGGCCAACGGCAACGTGACCAAAGACCCTGCTGTTCCGGAAGCTTTCGGACAAAAACCAACCCCGAAAGCCGATGCAATTAAATAAGCCAATTTCTTTTTCATTTATAACCCCTTTTCAAATCAGTCTCTACCATCAACATGTGGCAACTTTGATATGTTCGCACCGTTTGGTTTTCCTTTTTCATATATCGCTTCATTATTATAAGTCAATTTTTCTAATTTAGGTAAATACTGCAAAACAAATTCTTTTATTATCGAACATGACAGTTCGTTTAAATTTTCGCATTTTCCCGAAAAGTTCAATTGCTGTACTGTATCCGCATTTATAATGCCATATTCCAACAATTCTTTAACACCCAACTCTATTTTCTGCCCAATATTTGACCCTTTAATGGCTATGGTATACAGGGTGTCATTTTGTTTTATCTTTGTCAAATCGGAAAGGATTGCCCGTCCTGCGTTATCTAATCTGTCTACAATCAATGTATTTGTAGCAAATTTTTTATCTTCCTTTACTTTTGGAACTTGCCCTTTAATTTTTTGTAATTTCACTGCTTCTTTGTCGGCAAAAGGTTGAATCTCTATTATGGCTTTACCATCATTTTTAATGTCAATTTGACTTTTTGCAAACAAAGGTATTGGCATCGCATTTTCCATACAATCACCATGCCCCACACTGATTCCGTGAAAAATACAAAGTTCAGGAAATGCTTCTTTGACTTTATCCGTCATATCCCGTTCCATATCTTTTGACAAAAGTAATGAAATATCTTTACCTTTCAAACGTTCAATCGTTTCCTTTAAACGATCTATTTGAATTTGGTTTGTCAACTCAATTATCAACATATTGTTGCCATCGGAAAAAGGACGAAGCTGATGTGTCGGTCTGTGTTCAATGCCTGTAATGGAACCCGGTTGAGTATAACCGATTATTTCTTTTTTATTTTCCGGATTATTGATAACAGTCAAATCAGTTATTGCAAAAGAATCTTTTCTATTTTGTTTGTTCAACACTTCCACAACTGCCGAATAAAATTTATCTTTATTTGTTCCGCTGTAATAAATGGGGGTTGCAACACCTCTTTGTCCCAAGTAATGAAACAACTGTGAAGCGTCTGAAAAACCCCAAACATTCAAATTGTTTTGACGTTTTGGTAAAGAAACTTGTTTTTTTTGTAATAATTCTTCCAAAGCTTTAATAGTGTCTTCTGCACCATTTCCGCCACGCAAATAAATGTTGTTGTAAAGGTAATCGCCATTTTTATCTTTTGCGCTGATGGCATCATATAATAACTCTGCCCGTTCTTTCGCCGAATACGGTCTGATATCAAAACATGAAAAACGAGAATCATTTTCAATTGTTTCTAAACCATCGATTTTTCTGCCGGAAGTTAAAACACGAATCTTTGCTATGTTATCTGCCATAAAAACTCCTTTAAGATGGATTATATCACAACTTTTGATAAAATAACACTAAAAAAAATAACATTGACTTTCGGGGAAAATTTTGCTACAAAAAATGTGTTTGATTTTCAATTGAAAGATAAAATTATGCAAGTTATTTCCGTTGTTCGTGATTTTGATACTTATAATCGTTTGGTAAAGGGAAATCCTTTTTATTCTGCCAGAACAAACTTTGTTGCCTTTGATAATCGTGTGGAAAATCAAGGTATATCCAAACGATATAATTCTTTTTTAGACAATTATGATTATTCAAAGTCGGATTGGTTCCTTTTCTGTCATGAAGATTGGGAATTAAAAGAGCCATTGGAAGATCGTCTGACAAACTTGGATAAAAAATGTTTATATGGCCCGATTGGAAAAATTGCGGACCGAAAAATTGATAAATACTCCGGCTTTGTCGGAATGATAGAAGAATCAAAAAGGGATGGCAGCAGACTTTCTTTTGTAGGATTGGACGGTTGCAACCTTGAACGCGCTGCCACTTTTGATTGCCAATGTTTAATTGTCCATTCGTCATTGGTTAAAGAACATCATCTTCGCTTTGATGAAAATTTAATTTTTGATTTGTATGTGGAAGATTTTTGCATGAATGCACGGGAAAGATTCGGCATCCCTTCTTTGATTTTACAAATGTATTGCCACCATTGGTCACCGGGGAATATATCGGAACAAAAATTCCTTGATAAATACGCTTATTTAATAGAAAAATATGAACCCACGAAAGAATGGTATTCCACAACGTGTTGCAATATCGTAATCGGCAAATAAAACCTTTTACAAAGGAAACAATAATGCAACCGGCTTTTTTACATTCTTTTGTGACGCGTTCCCATAAAGGTGTTTATGGAATTATTCGGAAAAACAATCAAATTTTGGTTATTCGCAAAGCGCGTGGTCCGTATACCGGGCTTTATGATTTGCCCGGCGGAAGTCCCGAAGCGAACGAAACACCCGAACAAACCGTAGCGCGTGAAATCAAAGAAGAAACAAACTGTGATTTGATTTCGTGTACCAACAAACGCGAAAAAACAATTTTCTTTTCTCAATTCACCAAAGCCAGTGCAGAAACGGGTTGCCTGCAACATACCGGCATTTTGTTTGATGTAAAAGTGGTGGGCGAACCCACAACCCAAGGTGACGGGTTGGATTCAAATGGTGCAAAGTGGGTTGACATAGATACTTTATCCGATCAGAACGCAACCCCCTTTGTTTTAATCGGGTGCGGTAAAGATGTCATCAGTTTGGCAAATGAATCCGATTATCCGGTGGACACGATGATGCGTAGCAACCTTGCTCCCTTTCCGGTCAACAGGTGCGCCATGGTTGCCGGCGTGTTTTTATTCAATTCAAAAGGAAATATCATTCTGCAAAAAATCGCTTTAACGAAAAAAACAGATGCGGGCAAATGGAGTTATTCCGCAGCGGGACACGTAGATGCCGGCGAAAGTTATGAAACGGCGGCTTTGCGTGAGTTAAACGAAGAAATGGGAATATGCACATCAAAATTGACCTTTGTTGACAAGAATTGCGTTATAATGGACGGCAGAATCAGGTCTTTTCATCACGTATTCAAAGTTGTTTCGGACGACAAAATCACGTTTGATACAAAGGAAGTGGCCGACATACGCGAATTTACAATTCCAGAATTAAAGCAAGAAATTACAAATCACCCCGAAAATTTCAAACCCATCTTCGCCCGAATTTTTATGAAAGCTTATTGTTCGGATTAAAGTGTTTTTAGAAATAAAAAAA
>JAGBRF010000139.1 GCA_017632555.1 Alphaproteobacteria bacterium
CCTGCGCCTTCGATTTCTTCAATTAAATCTGGATAATTTAAATGCATTTTTTCCAACATAATCGGTTCAAAATCCAAAATATCCTTTGGATTCATTGAAACATAAAATCCTTTAACAACAGCATATATGCTGATAAATTCATCAACAAAAGGAAGAGGCTTGTAGACACGTTGTTTTAATACTTCAGTCAAACGAAGCCCTTTTTGAAGCAATTCTTGTGTTGTCGAATCCAAATCAGAAGCTATCTGCGCAAATGACAACATTTCACGATATTGAGCTAATTCCAACTTCATGGAACCGGCAATTTTTGCCAATAAAGGACGTTGCGCTTTTGAACCGACACGACTGACAGATAAGCCGACATTAACGGCCGGACGAACACCTTGATGAAACAAAGAATTTTCCAAAAAGATTTGCCCGTCAGTAATTGAAATAACATTTGTCGGAATATATGCGGATAAATCACCTTCTTGAGTTTCGACAACCGGAATAGCGGTCAAAGACCCGCCACCTTTTTCATTACTCAACATAGCTGCACGTTCCAATAACCGTGAATGCAAATAGAAAATATCGCCCGGATATGCTTCTCGCCCTGGCGGACGTCTTAATAATAACGAAATTTGACGATATGCATTGGCATGCTTGGATAAATCATCATAAAAAACAACGGCATTCATTCCGTTATCACGGAAATATTCTGCAATGGTTGTCCCGGCGAACGGGGCGATGTATTGCAAAGATGCACTGTCTGATGTGTTTGCACAAACAACACACGTATAATCCATAGCACCCATATTTTGTAAAACGCGAACCACCTCTGCAACGGTTGATTGTTTTTGCCCCACACAAACATAAATACAATATACCTTATCTTTTTCACTTCTAGCATTATCGTTCATTTGCTTTTGATTTAAAATCGAATCGATAATGATTGATGTTTTTCCGGTTTGACGATCACCGACAATCAATTCACGTTGCCCCAATCCGATAGGAACCAACGTATCAATCACTTTTAATCCTGTTTGAAATGGTTTAAAAACCGGTTGTCTGTCAATAATACCGGGAACAGCTGCTTCCAACGGCATTTTCTTTTCGGCTTTATCAGGACCATCCCCATCAATTGCCTCACCTAATGCATTAACCACACGTCCGATTAACCCCGGACCGACAGGTACTTTAATAACGTCCCCCGTTTGCACGGCCAAATCGCCTTCATTCAAACAATCAGAGGAAGACAGCAATACGACATCTGTAATATCTTTACTTAAGTTAAAAACAATTCCTTGAAGATTATTCGGAAATTCAATTAACTCACCGGCACGAACATGGCGCATGCCCTTTACACGAACAATACCGTCTTTTACGGAAGAAACATGACCGACATTCATGATTTCGGCATCAAGTTTTCCATTTTTATACAAATCACATAAAAAATCTTCGAACTTTTCGGGTGTTGTCTGCCTTAATTGTTTTTGTTCCAAAATTTTTTGTAAAGAACGTAGTTTTTTATTGACAGAAGTATCTATTAAAGTAGAAGCTATTTGTAATTGAAAACCACCTAACAAATTCGGATTGAC
>JAGBRF010000140.1 GCA_017632555.1 Alphaproteobacteria bacterium
AATTGACCGCGTGGCAACAAAGTCAACAACTGCGTATTCATCATCGTCATAGCCGAAGCCGGAATTTCAATATTGATATTGTCCATTTGGGTAATCAAAGCGTGCAAACGGAAAGTATTTAACGCCGCCGAAACTCCGTGACCGGAAAAGTCGCAAATGTAAACAGCCAACTTTGTATCCGACAAAGGAATCACTTCCCAAAAATCGCCACCCAAATGTGATGACGGTTCAAAGTGATGTGCAAAATGAATGCCGTATCTATCCGCTATATTTTGAAGCATTGTATCAGTCGGCAACAGTGTTCTTTGCATTCTTTGAGCCGAAACCAACTCATCATTTAATTGATTAAGTTGTTTCTCTAAATGTTTGATTAGCATACGATTTTCCAAATGCACTTTAATCCGTGAAAAGAATTCCAACGGGTTGATCGGCTTTGTAATAAAATCGGTTGCACCGGTACGGAAAGTTTTATCACGTGCCTCTCGCGTATCGCTGGCCGTTTCGATTAAAACAGGAATATCCTGTGTTGCCGGAGAAGATTTCAAATTATGCAAAACTTCATAACCGTTCATTCGCGGCATCGTAATATCCAAAATAATCAAATCCGGTTTGAAAGTATCGACTTTCCTTAATCCTTCTATACCATCGGTTGCGCATTCAATCATCGTAATACCGATAACATTCAGCAAACGATAAAGCATGGTTTGATTGGATAAGTTATCTTCAATAATCAACACACGACAACCGGCAACGGAAGGACGCGAATAAACCGAATTTTTTTGGACATTATCATCTTCCGGCTCTTCTTTATCTTCGATATAAACGTTTTCAGCCTGCGTGTAATCTTCCTTTAATCCAAAGGTTAAATTTATTTCCCGCCCAAAATCGTCTATTGTGCAAGAATCCGCTATACCGGCAATAAACAACAGTCCGCGACCTGTTTTATTTCTTATGGCCGCCATAGAACGATTCGCAAAGTTGTCACGAATAACGTACCCTGCTCCTTCATCACGGATTTTTATACGCAATTTCGTTGCGTCCCAGTTGGCTGAAATCAACAAACTTTTACGCGCATAAGCCGGATCTTTCAACCGTTCGGACAAAATTTTGCCGTATTCCATAAACAACCGAGCCGATTGACGATACTCGCTACCGATATCCAAATTTCCGTGAATTAAGCCGTTCACTATTGCTTCATGCAAAGCCAAATGTATTCCGGCGGAACGATCCGATGTCAAACCCAATCGATGATTCAGTGCTTCGACAAAAATTCTGGATACATCGCAATTATAAATGACGGGGCAAGTCAGCAAAAAAGAAAACGAAGAAGGCAATTCTTCATTTGATGTTGTTTTAACAAAATCCCGAATTGATTCATCACTTGATTGAGCATCTATAATCCGTTCCACAGGTTGAGAAAATAAAAATTTCAACCGTTCATCTTCGAAATGATCGGCAATCAAAGTCAAATGTTTTGGGGGTTCTTCACCGGGCTTTAAGTGGTTCAGAAAAGGAACCTCGTCCGTTGGAAAAAGCGTAAAAGAAAGCGCCTGCGCAACATTTTGCACACGTTCCAAAGATACCGAATCGGCAATTAAATAGTTTTCCATTTTTACCCCTTTTTACTTATTTTGCCCGTTTTTAGTTAACAAAATGTAAAAGGATAAAAATATTTATCGTCTAAAATATAATTTTTAAGATTTGGATGCTTGACGCCAAAAATGTTCGTCTTTCAATGTTTCCAAAGCAACGGTTATGGTTCTGCCGTTTCCGCCTTCTTCTTTCAAGCGCACATGCAACGGAGCCGGCGAAAAATCCAAAATCTTATCAACAATGAATACTGACGGAACATGGTCGTTTTTAATAAAAACACTGCCCTGTTCCAAATTCAAATTACCACCAATGGTCTTTTCTTTCTTTTTAAATAAAAACATTTTTTTGCCTCTTTAACTGTCTAAAATAACATTTAACAATTGCTGTTTTTGATCTTCTTGCTTCAAAATTTGCTTCAATTCTTGGATTCCCGCATCCATAAAAGCATCTTTTTCCGATTCTTCTTCCGAATTGTGCAATATTTCTTCCGTAGTGTCAACAGCAATTGAAACAACTTTTTCTTTTAACTCTCTTAAACCCGACCGTTTAATCAGACGAACACGGTCCATAATTTCTTCTTTTCTGTTTGCCAAACGTTCTTCCAATTCCTTATTAGCGTCTTCTTTCAAAATGCGGGCGTCTTTTAAAGCGTTTTGTAAAATTTTCTTTCTTTGGCTTTCTCTGTAAAAGCTTTTATGCTGAATTTCTTTCAACATCTTTTCCGATTCGCTTCTTAAATCCAAAGCCTTGCTCATTCTTTCGGATATTTGTTTTGACCGCTTTACGACAATGCCCAACAACACGCTGTATATCGGCATACAAATAATTGTCATAGCCATAAAAAAGGCCACGCCTTTCCACAATTCCGGATTATCAAGTGCCAACAAGAAACTATCCATTTTTCTTCCCTTTAATCAAAAAAGAAACTTGCTCTTTTAACTTCTTTTCGGATGTTTTCAAAGAATAAAAAACCCTTAAAAAGATTTCCGTGAAGCTGTATGTGATATTTTCCAAATCACCCAAGACATTTTTTTGTTCTTCTTTTATGCTTTCTTCCGCTTTTTGCGTATCGTCCTTTAAAATTTGCAACAAATTTTCTTCCTGTTGCGCATAATTGGTCGCCACTTCATCGTGTGCTGTTTGTAAAATGCGCATGGAATATTGTGTCGCATCATCGATATATTGCTGATATTCCTTACCCAACCTTTCCGCTTCTGCGGACATTTTATCGGCCTGACGCAAAATTTTTTTGATTTTTTCTTCCCGTTGCGCCAAAACATCTGCCAATGGAGGCAACAGCCAATACTTCATGGCAAGAAACAAAATGCCAAATGAAATTATCAGCCAAAATATTTGCGCACAGTAAGTACCAAATTCAAGTTGCGGCATTATTTATCCTTTTTTTAAGAAAACAGCATCATAAATGCCAAAACCAAAGCATACAAAGCAATAGCTTCCGTCATACCGGCACCGATATATGCAAACAACGTAATGTCGTTTTTAACGGCGGGATTACGGCTGACCGAAGAAATGATGGTAATCCAAATTTCCGCCACCCACTTTGCAACAGAAATCATAACCAAAGAACAAATACCGATAGATAAAAACTTTGCGGCATCTGCCAAATATTTCATTGAATCTGCTTCCATTTTATATTCTCCTTATTTTAATTTTCTTCACCTTCGAAAGCCTCGCTTAAATAAATACAGCTCAAAATCGTAAAGATATAAGCTTGTAAAATACTAATAAAGACTTCAAACAAAATTAACAAACCCGTAAAAATCAACGGAACAAAGCCGGCTATACCCAAAGCAAAAACCAAACCGGCAACAACTTCCAACATGATATGACCGACCGTCATATTCATCACCAAACGAACAGTCAAACTGAATGGTTTTGATAAAAACGAAATGATTTCAATGGGTATCATCAACGGCGCTAATGCCCAAGGAATGCCCTTTGGAAAGAAAACACGGAACCAACCCAAACCCCGATGATAAACGCCCAAGATGATTGAAACCAACAAACCGATAATGGCAATTGTTCCGACAACAGACAAATGGCTTGTATAAGTAAAGGCAAACGGGAACAACCCCAACAAATTACCAAACAAAATGAAGATAAACAAAGTGAAGATAAACGGCAAGATAACCAACCCTTTGTGCCCGATTGTATCTTCAATCATTTTTTGAATAAACATGTATAACGATTCGGCAATAGTTTGCCCCAAACGCGGAATTAAATGCATACGCCGTGTCAATAACCACATCAGGAAAATGGCAAAGAAAGAAACGATCAACATGGAAACGGAAGCATTTGTGAGTGATATATCCACCGGTCCTATTTTTATAGGAACGTATACGTTTATGTCGAATTGCTCTAACGGATTATGCATTCTCATTTGTTTTGCCCTTCCAATCGCTTCATGGATTTATACAGGTTCAACAATCCGGCAAATCCGCCCAACAAAATAAATATTGCAAAGAAAATTTTATGCGCACCCAGATATTCCACAAACACATATCCCAAACCGGCACCGACCAACAAACCACCCAATAAATCGGACAGGATTGTAATGATGATGCTCAACGGATTTGGTGTGGGTGAACGCTTTTGTTTTTGGAAAGAAGCACCTTCACGAAAAGCCTTTATCTTTTCTTTCATTTCTTGTGGTGTCTGTGGTGCCGTCTTTGTCATAAAATCCCCTATTTCAGCATTTTTTCGATAGCCGATTCCAATTTATCCTTATCATTGCCCACAACAACTTCAACTTGACCGCCCTTTAAAATCAAAGTTGTCGGTGTGGAAGAAATTTTGTATTTTTTTGCAAATTCATCACGATGTTTGATGATAGCTTGTTGCAAGTCTTTATCACCTAAACAAGCCCTTACACTGCCCCTTGGCATACCCTGTAAAGCGGCATATTCCGTAACAATATCTTGTGCATTCGGCTTAAAAGCCCAACTTTTTTGATTTTCAAACAAAACGTTCAAAAAAGTAAAATAATTTTCGGGCGGGACACAACGAGCAACCATTGCACCGGCCAACGCACGTTTATCAAACGGAAAATCTACGTATGTAAAAAAAACCTTTCCCGTTTCAACGTACTTTTTTTCAATTTCTTTTAACGTTTTAGTGTGAAGTTCAGCACAATGGGAACAAGTCAAAGAAGAAAGCACAAACATCTTCACTTCTGCATCTTGATTTCCGATTGTACGAGCCGCCGTTCTTTCGTTTTCCGCCGTATCAGCATTTGCGCTTTTGATAAAAATGGACTTATTGTTTGATGACAAATCCAACGGTTCGAATTTGCTTTCGGACGGACGACTTTCTGTTGGTTTCACAACATCAACGACTTCTCCGTCTGCCGTCAAACCGGGCATGGGTTTATCCGCAACGCCGTTCATTCCGTAAATAATTCCGAAAACGAGAAGTGCCCCTAAAATAATTAGCCAAATAGATTTCATTTCATATTCCTTTCATTTTTGATGTAGTGATTTTAATTTGTTTTTTTTCAATTGACAAGTATCATTTTAAAAAAAGTTTTTTTCCTATTTCATACAGTTGATTTTTCAACGTTTCATCGGTAATTCCTTCAAGTTTCTTTTGAAGCATTTCCTTTTGTTCTTCCGTCAATTCCTTTGGGATGGTTTGTTCGCTTGGCTTTTTGATTTCAATTTGAGCATCTTGCTGAATTTTGATATTGCTCAACGCATCATATCCGAAAAACGTATTTATCCGATCCAAAACAATGTTTTTTTGATGTTCCAACACCGTAGCAAAAGCACCGCTTTGCACCCGAACATACAACGTTCCGTTCATTCTGTCATTTTTCGGAAAGCTGATTTTATCCGGTTTTACGGCAACGGCCAACTTTTCCCCGACAATATCGGACCAATGCGCAATCAAATCCACATTTGAAAAACCCCTTTTACCCAAAACATTTTTTGCCAAAATACGCATATCCACCGAAACGGGCATCAACCCACCCGAACGGCGTTCTTTGACTTTTTCCGATGTATTGGGATTGTCTGACATTTACAGAGGCCTTTTCAATGTTGCATTTTTTTCGAAAAAGTCGTTTGCAAAATCATTGAAATGGTTTTCTTCAACAGCCAAACGAATCGATTTTACCAAATCTTCATAATATTGTATGTTATGCCAAGTCAACAACATAGCGCCCAACATTTCCCCCGCTTTGAACAAATGATGCAGGTAAGCACGTGAATACTTTGTGCATGCCGGGCAAGAACATTCCCTATCCAACGGCGACAAATCGTCCATGTGGCAAGCATTTCGCATATTGACAGTTCCTTCACGCGTGAAAGCCAAAGCATTACGCCCCGAACGTGTCGGCATAACGCAATCGAACATATCTATTCCACGTGCAACGGAACCGACTATATCGGACGGGCGACCGACCCCCATTAAATAGCGCGGTTTATCTTCCGGCAACAACGGAGTTGTTATTTCCAATGTTTCAAACATCAACTTTTGCCCTTCCCCAACGGCCAAACCGCCAACGGCATAACCGTCAAATCCGATATCCGTCAATGCATTGCAAGATTGTTTACGCAAATCGGGGAAAACACCACCTTGGACAATACCGAAAATACCATAACCGTCCCGGTCAATAAAAGCATCTTTTGATCGTTTTGCCCAACGCATAGAACGTTCCATTGACTTTTTAACATCTTTCTTTTCGGACGGATAAGGCATACATTCGTCCAAAACCATTGTGAT
Organism: Alphaproteobacteria bacterium; assembly: GCA_017632555.1. Next base: position 6,337 of record JAGBRF010000140.1, read on the forward strand.
ATTGCTGTCCAATAAATGTTGGATTTGAATTGACCTTTCCGGTGTCAAATTATGTTTTGAACCATCCAAATGCGATTGGAAAGTACAACCTTCTTCCGTAATTTTACGGATTTTGGACAAACTCATCACTTGGAAACCGCCGGAATCCGTCAAAATCGGTTTTGGCCAATTCATAAACTTATGCAATCCGCCCAAATGCGCAACCCGTTCAGCAGTCGGACGCAACATCAAATGATATGTATTTCCCAAAATAATTTCCGCACCGGTAGACGCCACATCTTCCGGCATCATTCCTTTGACTGTCGCGCAAGTACCCACCGGCATAAAAGTCGGTGTTTGAATATCCCCATGCGCTGTATGTAAACATCCTCTGCGGGCATTATTTTCTTTTTTTATCAATTCATATTTAAGCATTTTGTTACTATTTCCTATTGCTATTTAAAAAAAATCGTTTATGATTGTGTTCAGTTTAACAGAAAAGAAAAGTTTTAACAATGCAAAAAGATAAAAAAATAACAAAAAATCCGGAAACAAAGGAAGAAGAGACTTCCGAAACAAAAAAAAGTTTTGCAAAAGAATTTAAAGAATGGGCAAAGGAAAATATCAAGGCTTTATTTTGGGCGATTTTAATCGCTTTGACTGTCCGTTCATGCACTTTCGAACCGTTTAATATTCCGTCCGGATCTATGATACCGACAATGTTGGTGGGCGATTATTTGTTCGTAAATAAATTTTCTTACGGTTATTCCAGATACTCTTTCCCGTTCGGTATGCCTTTGGTTTCGGGACGCGTTCTTTATACAGCCCCAAAACGCGGTGATATCGTTGTGTTCAGATTGCCGACAAACACTTCCGTTGATTATATCAAGCGTGTCATCGGATTGCCTGGCGACAGAATTCAAGTCAAAGGCGGTATTTTACACATCAACGGACAACCGGTTAAAAGAACGTTCAAGGAAATCGTTATGGAAGAAAGAATGGGGCAAAAAATTCCGCACAAATTGTATGATGAAGAATTGCCGGAAGGTTTAATCCACCCGATATTGGAAATTTCCGATAACGAAAAATTGGATAATACAATTGAATATGTCGTTCCGGAAGACCATTTCTTTATGATGGGTGACAATCGGGATAATTCACAAGATTCCAGAGTATTGGAAGCTGTCGGTTATGTTCCGAAAACTCATTTGGTCGGAAAAGCGCAATTTATTTTCTATTCCAACAACGGATACGCACCTTTCTTGGCTTTCTGGGCTTGGCCAAAATCAATTCGTTGGGGAAGATTATTCAGAGGGATTGGTCCATAATGGAAAAATTACAGCAAACTATCGGATATCATTTTAAAAATCAGCAACTGTTGAAAGATACGCTGACTTTGGCGCACGCAAACAAAGCCGCCACTTATGAACGGTTGGAATTTTTGGGCGATCGGGTTTTGGGGTTGATTATTGCCGATATGTTATTGCTTCACCACAAAACAGAAAAAGAAGGCGATATAGCTAAACGCTTTACGGCACTTGTTCGCGAAGAAACATTGGCTATGTTGGCAAAGCAAATCGGTATTCCGGCATCTTTAATTACCGACACCCCCGAATTACGTGATAATGCTTCCGTTCTGTCGGACGTTATGGAAGCTTTAATTGCCGCCATATACAAAGATAGCGGATTTGAAGCGGCCCAAAAATTTGTTCAACCGTTATATGCTGACTTGATTGACAAAAACATTGCTCCGCCTGTTGATCCGAAAACGGCGTTGCAAGAATGGGGACACAAACACAACATTCTTTTGCCGGTTTATCGCATTATATCACAAATCGGTCCGGCACACGCCCCATTGTTTAAAGTCGGTGTTAAAATGGGCAATTATGATGAAGTTGTTGCCGAAGGTACTTCCAAAAAAATTGCCGAACAAAACGCCGCAGATAACTTTTTGAAACTGTATGCAAAAGGCACAAAAAATGGATAATACGGAAACTCGTTGCGGATTTGTTGCTGTATTGGGCGCACCTAATGCCGGCAAATCAACGTTAGTCAATTTAATGGTTGGTGCCAAAGTTTCCATTGTATCGCCAAAAGTTCAAACAACCCGTTCCCGTGTTCGCGGTATTGTTGTGCAAGACAATACGGAAATTGTGCTTGTTGACGTTCCGGGAATTTTCAAGCCCAAACGCCGTTTGGACAGAGCTATGGTTGCAACGGCGTGGACAGAATCAAACGATGCAGACGAAAGAATGTTGTTGATTGACGTCAAGCGCGGTTTGGACGATGACAGCCAACGCATTATCAATCAATTGGAAAAGGACAAACGCCCAACCATTTTGGTGTTAAACAAAATCGATACAATAGAAAAAGAAAAATTATTGCCTTTGATTGAAAAGTTAAAGTCTTATTCCGTATTCAAAGAAACTTTTATGATCAGCGCAAAAACCGGCGAAAATGTGAAAGAATTATTGAATTATTTGGTATCTCAAATGCCTGTTGGCGCTTTTATGTTCCCGTCCGACAATTTGTCCGATTTGCCAAATCGTTTGTTTGCCGCCGAAATTACACGCGAAAAGTTGTATATGAATTTGCAAAAAGAATTGCCCTATTCCGTTGCAGTTGAAACAAACAAATTTGAACGTAACGAAGCCAAAGGCGATATCCGTATTGAACAAACTATTTACGTTGAACGCGAAGGACAAAAAGCCATTGTGATTGGCAAAAACGGCAGTATGTTGAAAAAAATCGGTTCGGCCGTTCGTTATGAATTGACGCAAATTTTTGAATGTCCCGTCCACGTATTTTTGTTTGTAAAAGTCCGTGAAAATTGGGTCAATGATCCGGAACGTTACGCAGAATGGGGGTTGGATTTTAATGCCTGATTGGCAAGATAACGGGTTTGTGTTGGGCGTTCGGCGTTTTGGAGAAAACGGCGCTGTTCTTTCCGTTTTGACATCAAATCACGGACGGCATTTAGGTTTAATCAGACGGCGTTCGTTGCCTTTGATTGGCGGATTTGCTGATTTGAAATGGCGGGCTCGTTTATCGGAACACCTGGGGACTTTCACATGTGAAATAACAAATCCTTTTTCGGCATCTTTTATGGACGATAAAAGGCGTTTATCGGCAATCAGCACCCTTTGTGCTTTGTTGGACGAAACGTTACCGGAACGCGAACCGGTCAATGAATTTTATGGTCTTGTTTGTGATTTTTTAGAACACTTAAACGATGAAAATTGGCGTGAAAATTATGTCCGTTTGGAAGTGGCTTTGTTGTCCACTTTGGGTTTCGGATTGGATTTGTCAAAATGCGCCGCCGGTGGCAGTGATGATTTGGCTTATGTGTCCCCGAAAACCGGACGTGCCGTCAGTCGTGAAAAAGCCGAACCTTATCGGGAAAAATTACTTCCCCTGCCCGCTTTTTTAATCAAAGAAGAACCGGCAAGCGATTTGGACATCCGTAACGGATTGAATCTAACCAGCTACTTTTTATCACAGCACGTCAAATCTATGCCGATTATGCGCAGTTATATTTAATATTTATCGTCTGCCACCGGCACGTAGAGTTGACAAAATGGAAAGTTTTTTTATCTTCGCCGTCAGCAAGTTGACAATATCTTCGTGGCCATATTTTTTTGCCATATCCAAAGCACTAACGCCTTTTCGTCTTTTTGTCACATCGGCTTTGGCGTTGAGCAGTTTTTCGGCTATTTCTTTATTACCTTTTACAGAGGCCACCATCAACGGTGTAAAGCCATAACTGTCTGCTTTGTCCACATCGGCACCCTTGGAAATCAAAAAGTCAACAAACTTTTCTTTTCCCATTGTCACAGCACACATCAATGGTGTTCGGTTATAATTTTGAATAACCGCCATATCAATATCAACACCTTTGTTTAATAAAGTCTCGGCTTTTTCCAAAATGATTTTATCTGTGTCTTTATCAAAATGAATCGTTCCCC
>JAGBRF010000141.1 GCA_017632555.1 Alphaproteobacteria bacterium
AGCCCTATGTTCGGTATTTCGGAAGAAGAATTATTTGATTTGGCATATAATCGCGGCGGTAATTCTTTGTGGTCGCAAGTCGCATTAAAACGTAAAGATATCTATGAAGTTTTGAAAAATATGCTGAATAAAGCCGATGCTATGCCACCTTTTGAGCTTTATTCCTATATTCTTGACGTTTTGCACATGCGCGAAAAATTCTTAAACCGTATGGGCGATGAAACAAATGAAATGTTGGACGAGTTTTTGAATTTGGCATTAAACTTTGAACAAAATCATTCCGTCAGTTTGGAAGCATTTCTGCAATTTTTGAATAATGATGATATAGAAATCAAACGTGATTTGGATAATTCGGAAATCAACGCCGTTCGAATTATGACTATTCACGGTTCAAAGGGGCTGCAATCAAACATTGTTTTCCTTCCTGATGCTTATTCAAAGATAAAAAAATCACCCAAATTCATTTGGAATAAAAAGATTCCTATTTGGATTCCGAAAGTGGATTTGCAAACAAACATTTGCAAAAACATCATAAAAAAAGTTGCAAAGGAAGAAGACGAAGAATACAACCGTTTGCTTTATGTTGCTTTAACCCGAGCGCAAGATCGGCTGTATATTTGCGGTTTTGAAACAGGTAAATCCGCCCCGGAAAACAACTGGTATGATTTAATTCGCGATGCAATTCCCAGCTATGTTATCGGTAAAGGTGCAGTTATTGAAACACCACAAACGGCTGAAACGGAAAAAACGAAAAAGAAAAGAAAGAAAAAATCCGATGACTTTGTATTGCCAGAATGGTTTAATAATCCGGCGCCAAATGAACCGATGCCGAGCAAACCGTTATCGCCGTCTAAACTGACACAATCAGAACCGGTTGCGGATTCGCCTTTAACGCCGGAACAGGAAAAAGCCATGATTCGCGGTACTTTTATTCACAAATTATTGCAATATCTGCCGGATATCGAACCCGCCGTCCGATATGATTTGATTGCAAAATTGACGCCGGAAGACATTAAACCGCCTTTTGAATTATTGGATTTATTGGAAAAACCGGAAATGAAGCTTTTGTTTGGTGAAGCTTCATTACCCGAAGTGCCGATTGTCGGAACAACATCAGACGGAAAAGCCATTTCCGGACAAATTGACCGTTTGGTCGTCAATGGCGATGAAGTTTTAATCATCGATTATAAAACAAACAGATATCCGCCCAAAAGCGAAAAAGATATTCCTTTGGCATACATTGAACAAATGAATGCATATAGGGACTTGCTAAAAAATATTTTTAATGATAAAAGGATAAAATGTTTCTTGTTATGGACAACAACTTTAACTTTGATGGAGATAAAATGAAAAAGTTTCTTGTTTTTTTGGCCTTGATATTTTTAGCCGGTTGTATTTCATCTGAACCCCAAATCAAAGGTTTCAAATCAAAAACATTCATTGCAAATGAAGGCTTTCAATTATCCGGACAAGTCAAAGAAATCAAGGCCGGACAAAAGTTGCGTGTCTATATTGACGGTAATGCCGTAACAAAAGGAATTTTCAGAAAACGGCCAGCATTGCCCTATCCTGTCGCTGCTGAATTGGCGCAAAAAGACAAGTATCCTTACATTTTATATTTGAACCGCCCGTGTTATTTTATTGACAATGACAAATGCAGTCCGGAAGTTTGGGAGATCGGTCGATATTTACCGGAAGTTATAGATGAAATGCGTGAAGCATTGGTACGTATTCAATTAAAATATCGTATTCCGGAATTTGAATTTGTCGGCTATGATGGTGGTGCCGCGGTTGCATTGCTTTTGGCAACACGTATGAAAAACACACCCGTTAAAGTTTATACGGTCGGTGGTATTTTGAACACAAGTCAATATGCTATTTTGATAGACGAAGAAATTCATTCTGACAGCTTGAATCCGGCCACCGAAGGTTATTCATTATCAAACATTCCGCAGGTTCATTTTGTCGGTGCGAAGGATAAGCAAGTTCCTTTGGCTTTAACAAAAGATTATGTCAAACGTATTCCGAACCCTGTTTTGATGCAAATAAAATCTTACCCTTCTGCCGACCACTTTAACTGGGCAAACTTTAAGATTGAATATTAGTTCAATAAAGCGCTTATCAAATTCAAATATGATGCAAACAAACACCAAATAAAGTAAGGTATTACAAGCAATCCGGCCAATTTGGAATGTTTTGCAAAAATCAAACACATCAACCCGACTGTAATTGAAAGCAACAGCAGTACAAAAAAGCCCATCCAAAGTGCATGTGCTACGAAAAAAGTATAACTCCAAACAATTTGTAAAATCAATTGTGCAAAGAAAATTGAACGACCGCCCTTTTCCCATATCAATTCTGCGGATATGGCTATCAGTGCATACAAAATCGTCCACACAATTGAAAAAATAATGGGCGGTGGTGTCAATGATGAATGAAATAAAGTATTATACCATTCCATTTGCGTTGGTGTTTGTAAGAACGCCATAATAAAGAACCCAACGCCATAAGTTAAAATAAAAAGTGATAAGAATCTAATTATCCGTTGCTTTGATTGCAAATTTGACGTTTTCATTTTTATTTAAAATCCCCTCCAAAGTATTTCCTAAAATACTCAATTCCTCTGGTGAGGCCAAAGCATGCTCTGATCCCTTGATACAAATAATTTGTACGTCTTTGGAAGTCAAGACATCTCTGATATGAAATACGGTTTGATAAGGAACTAATTTATCTTCATCACCGCAAATTAAACGAACCGGACCGTTGTATTTAAGTTTTTTTGTTAAAATGTAGTTTTCGGCTGCGTCCTGAAACATTTTATAAGTGAAACAATATCCCCTTGTTTCTTCGGAAGGGCCCAAAATTTCACCGTTTTTCAAACGATTTCTGTGTTCTTCATTCAACAATTTATTCCATACAAATTTGGTAAAATCGGCGCCTGGCGCCAGTCCGATAAATGCGGCCACTTTTTCGGGTAAATGCTTGCACAATAACAAACCAATCCATCCGCCCATACTGCTACCGACAATAATTTGCGGTGTTTTAACATATTTGTTCAAAAGATCCGAAGCATCCGCCAAACATCGACCAATCATAAAATCATGCGGTTGACCCCAAGACTTTCCGTGTGCAGTAAAATCAAAGTATAAATACGAAAGTCCGTGTTCAATGGCAAACGCTTTCAAATATTGACTTTTCCGGCTGTTCATCGAAGAAAGTAAGCCGTGCAAATAAACTATTCCCGGCTTTTTTTCGTCTTTTCCCGGGATAAATTCAACATTTAGAAAAGTACCATTTGAACGCTTAAATATTTCCGTAGTCATTTTTTTAACCTTTTACTTGATGTTTATTTGTTTTTGTAGAATAATACAGAAAAAGTAAAAAGAAAACATTAAAATGAAAAAATTAGCAATAAACATTTTTAGAAGCTTATTTGACCTGTTTTTGCCACCGCGTTGTTGCATTTGTCGCGATGTCGTCTACAAAGAAAACGGATTATGCCATAAATGTTTTAAGAATATTTGTTTTCTTTCTGATCAAAGTTGCCCGATTTGTGGCAGACCTTATACTTTCCCAGTGGATGAAAAGGAACTTATTTGCGGAAAGTGTTTAACAAAAATGCCAAAATTGCAAGGCTTGAAAGCTGTCTTTGCTTATGATGAGTATTCCAAAAATTTGATATTACCGTTTAAGCATGCCGACAGGACGGATTTAGTTCCTTTTTTAAGCAAACTGCTTTATTATCGCGGGCAAAAGATGTTGGAAAATGCAGATTGCATCATCCCTGTTCCGTTGCATTGGCAACGTTTGATGAAACGCAAATATAACCAATCGGCTTTACTGGCTGTAAAGTTATCAAAAATGACCGGAAAAGATTGTCTTTTGAACGTTCTTATTCGAACGAAAAAGACCGAATCACAGGGACATAAAAGTCGGGAAGAAAGAGCCAAAAACATCAAAGGCGCTTTCAATATTAAAAATTCCGCTAAAATAAAGGGAAAAAGCATTGTCCTAATCGATGATGTTTACACAACTGGTTCAACATTGAACGAATGCGCAAATATTCTGCGTCAAGCCGGAGCAAAACATGTGGAAGCATTGGTGTTGGCAAGAGTATGTTATTTCGAATGTTAAATCAAAAAATGTTTGACATTAAACAGGGCTTTTTATAGACTATTAAAAAGGCTGATTCGTTTGTTTTATGAAGAATGAAGCTTTTAACTTTTTTTTAACTTTGTATTTTTATAATAGCGACAATAATGAGTATGATTGTGAGAGGAAAAATGCAACAAAATAAGTTTTTATCCGGACGTTCTATGCTGGAAATGTTGTCTGTTTTGGCTATTGTCGGTATTTTATCAATCGGTGGACTTATGGCTTTCAGATTGGTGATGGATCATAATAAAGCCAATCAAATGTTGGATTATATGAATCGTGTTTTCTTGGCTGTTAAGTCTGTCGGCGAAGATGATTACGAATATAAAGCATCCAATATAAGCACTCTGTTTGATTGTAATGATATAATTCCCGGTATGCCGGAGTTTATTTATGCTTGCGGCGCTAACAAAATTTGTAAGGATGAAGACGGAAATGATAAATCCTGCGTAACAAACGTTATCGCGTACTTTAACGAAGGTGAAACCGGTGCCGCGGCCGCATTGGAAAATAAATTGGAATTGGTTGTCAGATCAAAAAGGCCTGCATTAAACAGAGCTTTTCAAAAGTCTGATTGCGTTGATACAACGCCTGTAAATTGCTCTCATGGTTTTTCTCCTTGTGCGGCTATCGGTCAAAGATGTTCTATGCGGTCTTGGGAATACTCGGTTGGAAAACCGGGACAATCCGGTTATTACACGGATTCCGGTTGTGAAGAAAACAACACTTGTGCGCCCTGGCCTGACAACGGACGTAATTCACTTAACAAATTTTAAAATGAAGGATTTAGGATGATGAAAGATAAGACACAATCGGGACGACCTTTATTGGAAATGCTGGTTGTTATATCAATTGGTTTTCTTTTGACGGCGTTTGGTCTTCTTGCCGGACGGAAAATAGTTTATCACTACAAAGCAAGTGCGATGTTGGATTACATCAATATGGTCTATATGACTGTCAGAGGAAGAAGTATTCACGATCCTAAATTTGGTATGGAGGTAAGTAGTCCGCCTTTATATTCTTGCAGCGGAATTGTTCCGAATATGCCTGGTTTTATATACAATTGTAATGTAAGACGTATTTGCGGTTGCGGATCAAATACGGAAATATCAAATAAATGTAGTAGCCTTGCAGCAAATTCAGAATTGGGTGTAGAAGCTGCAAACTCACCGACTTCCTGTGTTACAACGGTTACGGCTACTTTTAAAAAAGGTGAAGAAGGTGCTGCCGCAACATTGGAAAGTAAATTGGGATTGGAAGTAAGAGATGGATTGGCTTACAATAAAAGAAAATTTATAAAAGGTAACTGCGCTTCTGACTTTCCTGTTGAGTGTCATAATGGATTTGCTAGGTGTGTCAGCAGAGGGTCGCATTGTTCCGATATGCCAAGACAATAAAGCGCTTTTTTTCCCCATAAAAACTTGACAGTTTCACGAATTTGGAGTATAATAGAACAGTTGATTAGGAGAATTGATGGGATGTTAAACCAAGACGATTTTTTTGCAGATCCTTATGTTTTTGTGGGAAATTTATACTCACAAGCTTATATTGGTGGTTGGAATGCAGCCGAAAGATTAGGTCTTTTGGATGAATCGACTCGTAACATCACTTTGTTTTCCCCTGAAAAGATTTCTCAAAAAGATATTTATGGCGTAAATTTACAAGTTCAAAATATGCCAAAAAATCTTTTTTTCGGTACGGAAAGCGTTGTGACGCCATTTGGTGAATACGTATCTTCCGATTTGGAAAAAACAATAGTTGATTTAGCTCTTTATCCGGATATGTTCGGTGATAAAGAAAACCGCACAAGCATATTGAAAAATTATCTTCAACGTGATGATAAAGACTTAAAAAAATTGCAAAATTACTTTCAAAAGTCAGGCCGTCCCGAATTAATGGTTCGCTTGATGAAGGAGGCATTATGACAGATAAAAAATTGATTTCCGCCGGTAAAATTACCCATCTTGCAGGTAAATACAGATTACGTGCCGAATTGGTTGAAAAAGATTATATCATGAATTTGATATTGAACGCCCTTTCCAACAGCGAATTGGCAAAAGGCAAAGTATTCTTTAAAGGTGGCTGTTGTGTTCATAAATGCTTTTCCGGTTTGACCGATTATTCGGAAGAAAATATGTCGGCTTACTTTAACGAACGTTTTTCTCAAGACCTTGATATAACGATTTCGCCGGATTTAATGTCCGAAAAGAAATTGACTGAATTGTTTACTGAAGTCGGTAATTATTTGGAAGAAAATCATGGCTTAAAGATTGGAAATTTCCATTTTGGAGTTCATAAAAACGAAAAAACAAGCAGACAAGATTGTCGCGGTGAAATTTCTTTTGAAGGACCGATATATCTTCACGGATTGGAAGTTTGTAAGGCAAAAAACAAAAAGCCGTCTTTTGATCCCCCTTCTTTGAAGATAGATATTACTTCCGATGAAACAGTACCGGTCAATTCGGGACCTGCTCGTATTTATGATCCGTATGAAAAGAAAAGCACATATACAACTCAATGTTATTCACAGGAAGATTTAATCGCTGAAAAAATGCGTGCTTTGATGGAAAGAAGTGCCGCACGTGATTTGTATGATTTGTCGTTATTATTGTTGAAATCTCAAAATAAAAACAATATCGACCGTGCTTTATTGGGAAAATCCATTGAAGAAAAATTCCGATTAAAGAAAATTCCTATGGATTTCAGCGTTGAAAAGTTCAATTCACGTAAGGACGAATACTTATCTTCTTGGAAAAAATCATTGGAAAATCAGATTGGTTCTTTGCCGAATTTCGAAACGTTTTGGAATACGGAAAATATCGGTATGATATTGTCCTTTGCGCAAAGTTGTGTTTACGCTTATCACATGGAAAAAGCCAATGAAAACACGGAACAAAGAACGCGTTGGGACAAAACACCGTTAGATATCGCTATCCCAAAGGGAAATAAAGAAATAACCGACCTTTTGATTAAAAACGGCGCTAAAAGCAGATAATAAATTTTTTGCTTGATTTGTAAAATAAAACGTTCTATGTTTGTTCTTATAGGGCAAATATGAAACGTTTTTTTGTTATTCTTTTTGTTATCACATTCTTTCCCTGTCTTGCTTTTGGTAAGTCAGAGGCCTTTTTTACGCCCTCTTTGGACTGTGAAAATCGGATTATTTATTTGATAAACAGATCACGGGGAACAATAGATGTAGCTGTTTATGCAATCAACAACGATGCTATTGTGAAGGCTTTAAAAAAGGCACACAAGAAAGGTGTTAAAATTCGTGTTTTGACCGACAGAATACAAGCCGGACAGAAAAATTCAAAAGTGGCTGAACTGGAAGAAGCCGGCATTCCGGTTATACGGCACAAAAAACATAAAATCCAACATGATAAATTCGCAATTTTTGATTCAAAAAAAGCCGTTACCGGTTCATACAATTGGACAAATGCCGCAAGCAAGAAAAATTCGGAGAATTGCCTTTTCTTTACGGATAGAAGTATAGAAGATTATATTCAACGCTTTGAATATTTGTGGACTTTGAACGAAGGTTCACAACCGACCGAGTAAATCCAGCGCCCCTTGTAAAATATAGGCGGCGGCTACTTTATCCATCACTTCTTTTTGGCGTTTACGTGACAAATCGGCTTGTTCAATAAAAATGCGAGAAACCGCCGATGAAGAAAGCCGTTCATCCCAAAACAAAATCGGTAAAGAATACTTTTTATAAAGCTTTTGAGCCCAAGCACGTGTTACTTTTGCTTGTTCGCCCTCTTCTCCGTTCATTTGGCGCGGTAATCCGATAATAAAACCGCCAATGCTTCTGTCGGCCAAAGTTTTTTCCAATTCGTCCAAAGAAGAAACTATCTTTAATGGTGTGGCCGTCATTTGCATCAAATCGGAAACGGCAACGCCTATTCTTTTTGTGCCATAATCAATACCGACCAATTGTGTCATTGGTTGAATTTGTTTTTTAAAATCAAGCGGTGTTTCATATACAGACATTTTATTATACTTTCCTGATAGCCACGGGATTATTTTATCATTCTTTTTCCTTTTGTCAAAATTTATTTATAACAAAACACTTGAATTTATCCGTTTTTTATTTTAGAATACCCCTACCATTTCGAATGAAAGGATTTGAATGAAAGATAAGAAAATCATAATAGCTTCAGATCACGCCGGTTATGCGTTGAAAGACCAAATCTGCACATACTTAAAATCATTGGATTATGATGTGGTGGATTTGGGAACGGATAATGCTGATGTTTCGGTGGATTACCCGATAAAAGCGCAAGAATTGGCACACGCCTTGAAAAAAGATAAAGCGCAAGGGATTTTGATTTGTGGCACGGGGATTGGTATGTGTATGGCAATAAATCGTTATCCTTTTATTCGCGGAGCTTTGGTTTATGATAAACAGACGGCTTTAATGGCACGGCTACACAACGATGCAAACGTTCTGTGTTTGGGTGGACGTAAAACAAGTTTTGATACTGCAAAAAAGTTGGTCGAT
>JAGBRF010000142.1 GCA_017632555.1 Alphaproteobacteria bacterium
ATTTTTTTGACTTGTAATGTGAAGTTGCAAGGCGTGATTAAATCGATGGACGAAAACAGCATTTTGTTGGAACACGAAGGTCGTTTGCAATTGATTTATAAGCACGCAATATCAAGCATTTCTGCCGGCACGATTTTAAAGGAAGATGATATTGTCTGAAAAGAAAATTCCCACAAAGGTTTTTATCGTTGAAATTGATTTAAAAAATGCCGGAAAGGCAATGCGTTCTGCAATAGCGCGTTTATCGGAAGCTGTCAGCTTGACAAAGGCCATTTCTTTGGACGTTGTCGGAACTGAAATTGTTTCTTTGCGATCCGTTCAACCGGCGGCATATATCGGACGCGGTGTTATTGAACGGTTAGGCGCACAATTGCGTGAATTAGATGCCGAATTGGTTTTGATGAATTGTTCTTTATCCCCCATTCAACAACGGAATTTGGAAAAAGCTTGGCAAGTCAAGGTTATTGACAGAACGGCTTTGATTTTGGAAATCTTCGGTGAACGGGCCCAGACCAGAGAAGGTGTTTTACAAGTTGAGTTGGCTCATTTGACATATCAACGGTCGCGTTTGGTTCGTTCTTGGACGCATTTGGAACGGCAAAGGGGTGGTGCCGGCTTTTTGGGTGGTCCGGGTGAAACGCAAATTGAAATGGACCGGCGTATCATTGACGATAAACTGGTGCGGATAAAAAAGGAATTACAGCAAGTCAAACAAAGGCGCGGTTTACAACGTAAAAGCCGTCAAAAAGTACCTTTTCCCGTTGTGTCATTGGTCGGTTATACCAACGCCGGCAAATCGACTTTGTTTAATCAGCTGACAAAAGCAAATGTATTTGCCGAAAATTTGTTGTTTGCAACGTTGGATCCGACAATGCGACAAATTGAATTGCCCAGCGGAAAGAAAGCTATTTTGTCTGATACAGTGGGATTTATTTCCGATTTGCCGACCGAATTGATTGCGGCTTTCCGTGCTACTTTGGAAGAAGTCTTGGAAGCGGATTTGATTTTGCATGTTCGGGATTGTTCTCATCCGGACACGGATGCACAGAAAAAAGACGTGGAAGACGTTTTAACGGATTTGGGTTTGTCGGACAAGGTTGCGGCCGGAATACCGGAAGTTTTGAATAAAATAGACTTGTTGGATGAACAAGAACGGGTAGCTTTGTCACGCACCACCAGTTATAAAGAGTTGGTTTGGCCCATTTGCGCCAGAACGGGCGAAGGAATTGACGATTTGTTGCACTTTATTGATAAGGCTTTATCAAAAAGCCAAAAAACATACACAATTCGCTTGCCATACACGAACGGCAAGACTTTGGCGTGGCTTTATGAAAAGGGGGCAGTTATCTCATCACATGAAAATGAAGATGATATTGAATTGGTTGTTTCCTTATCAGATAAAGATTATGCACTTTTAAAAACGCTTTTTTCATAAAATAGCAAAAAATAGATTGCATTTTTTTTTAATATGATTATAGTCTATTTGATTCGTTAATAAACGGTTAAAAAAGGTTTGAATATGATTTCATTTTTAACATTGGCAGCAACAGCAACGGCAACGACTCAAAATGTGGCGGGAAATGTTCCTCAAACAGATTGGGCACGGGGTTTGATACAGTTTGTTGCGATTATTTTTATTTTCTATTTGTTTTTCATTCGTCCTCAACAAAAGCGGGCAAAAGAACAATTGCAGATGTTGGCCGGATTAAAGGTCGGCGATGAAGTTGTTGTTGCCGGTATAATCGGTAAAATCAGCCGTATTATCAGTGCGGGCGAAGTTGAAATTCAAATAGCAGATGGTGTTAAAGTGAAGGTATTACGTTCTTCTGTTTCACAGGTTATGGTGGAAAAAGAAGATGCAAAACCTTTGGAAAAACAAAAAAAGAAGTAAAGGAATAAAAAATGTTTGGTTATCCTAAATGGCGAGCTTGGGCCGTAATTGTTGTGTCAGTATTGGGAATCTTTTTCAGTATTCCTAATTTTATGTCAAAAGAATATTATGAAGCAAATGTGCCTGCAAAAATGCAAAAATGGTGGCACCCGATGACATTGGGTTTGGATTTGCAAGGCGGATCCAACTTGTTGTTGGAAATTCAAGTTGATGAATTGGTCAAAGAACGTTTATCTTCGTTGGCTGATGGTGCGCGTTCTGTTTTGCGTGAAAACAAAATTAAACATTCTCCGATTAAAGTCGAAGATGGCAAATTGCGTGTGAAGATTTTGGACGCTTCAAATTTGATGAATGCTCAAAATTCGATTACAAAGCAAGAAACGGAAAAAATGGATGTCGAACATGAAGGTAATGAATTGATTATTTCATATTCAGATATTGCTATGGAAAAAATCAAGGCGGAAGCGGCCAACCAATCCATTGAAATCGTCCGCCGCCGTATCGATGAATTGGGCACAAAAGAACCGTCAATTCAACGTCAAGGTTCCGATCGTATAGCCGTTCAATTGCCTGGTGTACAAAATCCGGCAGAAGTTAAAGCTTTGCTTGGAAAAACCGCAAAGATGACATTCCATTTGGTTGACAGTTCTGTTTCATTGGCAGATGCTCAACGCGGTAAGTTGCCGATGGAATCAATGATTGTTTCCGGTGATGAAACGGGTCCGTTGGTTTTGAAACGTGCCGTTATTGTCGGTGGTGATCAATTGGAAAGCGCAAAACCGGATTATGACCAAAATGGTCAGGTTGTTGTTGCTTTTTCATTCAAACCATTGGGTGCTAAAAAATTCGGTGAAGCAACACGTACAAATGTCGGTGAACGTTTAGCGATTGTTTTAGATGGCAAGGTTATTTCAGCACCGTCAATTCAAGGACCGATTATGGGTGGTAAAGGTATCATTACCGGAAACTTCACGGTTCAAGATGCCGGCGAACTTTCAATGATGTTGCGTTCAGGTGCTTTGCCGGCTCCGTTGGAAGTGGTTGAAGAAAGAACGGTTGGTGCCGGCTTGGGAACAGATTCAATTCGTAAAGGTGCATACGCATGTATCGTTGGTGCTTTTTGGTCTTTGCGTTTATGTTCGTTGTTTACGGTTGGTTCGGTATTTTCGCAAACATCGCTTTGATTATCAACGTTTGTTTAATCTTTGCACTTTTAAGTGCTTTGGGTGCTACATTGACGTTGCCGGGTTTGGCCGGTATCGCTTTGACAATCGGTATGGCGGTTGACGCAAACGTGTTGATTTATTCCCGTATGCGTGATGAAATTATAGCCGGACATACAGTGCCGTTGAATGTTATCAACAGTGGTTTCGATAATGCTTTCACGGCTATTGTCGACAGCCAAATTACAACATTGTTTGCCGCAATTGTTTTGTTCTTTATGGGTGCCGGTCCGATTAAAGGGTTCAGCGTCACATTGGGAATTGGTATTTTCACTTCATTGTTTACCGCAATTATGATTACAAAATTTTTGATCATGATTTGGTATTCATTGAAAAAGCCAAAAGAAATTAAGATTAAATTATAAGCAAAGGAATAGAAAAATGGCAGTTTTTAATTTTAAGAAAAAGCAAATCAATTTTATTGCTCAAAGTAAATATGCTTTCGTAATTTCTGCAATTTGCATTGTGTTATCGATTGTCGGACTTTGTTATAAAGGTTTGGATAAAGGTATCGATTTTGTCGGTGGTATTTTGGTTGAAGTTCAATCAGAACAAGTTATCGATATGGGTAAAATGCGTTCCAAAGTTGCCGGTTTGAAGTTGGGCGAAACTAACTTGCAATCCGTTGGCGCAACGGGTAACGAAATGTTGATTCACGTTGTTGTTGATACAACGGATAAAGCACAGCAAGACAAAATCATTGCTCAAATCAAAGAAACATTGGGACCGGGTATTGAATATCGCCGTATTGAAGTTGTCGGACCAAAGGTTGGTGCTGAATTGTTAAGAAAAAGTATTTGGGCAGCAATTTTGGCGCTTATTGCAATTGCACTTTATATTTGGTTCCGTTTCGAATGGCAATTTTCATTGGTCGGCTTGATTGCTTTGGCTCATGATTTGTTGGTCACTGTGGGTTTGTTCTCATGGTTCGGTTTGGACTTTAATATGACGGTTGTCGCCGGTTTGTTGTCTATGGCCGGTTATGTGACAAATGATAAAGTTGTGAACTTTGACCGCGTTCGTGAAAATTTGAAGTTATATCACAAAATGCCGATGGGTGAATTATTGAACAAAAGTTTGAACGAAATGGTATCAAGAACGTTGATTACATCCATTACAACGTTGATTATGTTGGTCATCTTGATTTTCTTTGGTGGCGAAACATTATTTGGTTTCTCTGTTTGCTTGTCATTCGGTGTTATTATCGGTACATATTCTTCTTTGTACTTGGCCGTACCGATGTTACGCTTCTTTGATTTGCGTTCGGTCAGCATCAAAGGATCTGCGGAAACAGGGCCTTATGCAGAAGCTTCTAAATACGAAATGGATGCAAAGAAAGCCCCGTTGGGTCTTTACAGCAAAAGATAAAGGTTTTTCCCTTGGAAAAGCGCCCCTGCGTTTGCAGGGGCGTTTTTTTATTGAGTTTGGAATGGAAATCCATATTTAGATGTGTTTTGGAATAAGAAACATCAAAATGTTGTAAAAACGACTCGATTCGAATCGGAGATGGCTGAGAAGATAATTTTTAATAAAGCAACATAAAATCAAGTTATAAAAATCCTTTATATTCAATATGTTATATTTTGATTTGATTTATTTTCGATAAAGTTTGACAAATTTTATTTTTTATGCTATAATGGTGTCGTAATTGCGTTGGAGGGCAACCCGATTACAAACAGAGGAAAGAAGTTTAAAGTCAAACTTGGTATAAAAAAGGAGAATGAAATGACTGATAAAGCAAATAAATTTTGGGAAGTTTCTAAAAAAGTAGTTGAAGAATTTAAACATGATATCAACGAAATGGTGGATGGGTTTAAAGAGTTTCCTAAAGAATTTCCTAAAGAAATGAAAGAGGGATTTGAGGAAGCAAAAGATATTATCAAAACTACGCCAGCGTTTGTAAAGGAAAATTGGAAAGATCTCTTAAAAGTTTACGCTGCGATAGCCTTTATGATTGGAACTGTGTATGGTAGTGCGATTGCTTTTGAATCAACTGAAAAATGTGTTGAAAATGCAAAGGTCCATTTTGCAAAAAAAGAAGTTCGGTATAAAAAGGTTGATATGGCTGGAACTTTGGAAAAAGCATTTCCTGACTTCAATGAAATAAATAAAAGAATTGTTGCTGAAAAGAAATTTTCCACAGAAAAATTTGCAATGTTAGATGCCAAAGTTAGAGAGTAATAAAAGAATAAACAGGTAATATAAAAAGCCCCTGCGTTTGCAGGGGCTTTTCTTTTCGCATCGCAAAAAAGATTATTCAGCTTTTTCTTCAGCCGGAGCTTCTTCTTCAGCTTTTTTCTTTTTTGTCGTTGTTTTCTTTTTGGCTGGCTTTTCTTCTTTTTCAGCATCATCAGCTTTCGCTTTTTTTGCTTTCTTCAAAGCCGCACCCAAAATGTCACCCAAAGATGCACCGGAATCAGCAGAACCAAATTCAGCCATAGCTGCTTTTTCTTCATCTGTTTCCTTTGCTTTAATTGACAATGTCAATTTGCGTGTTTTTGCATCAAAGGTTGTAACTTTTGCATCAACTTTTTCGCCGACAGCAAAACGTTCCGGTTTTTGTTCACTGCGTTCTTTGGCCAAATCAGATTTTTTGATAAAGCCTTTTACGCCGCTAACTTCAACGTTAATGCCTTTTTCGTCAATACCGGTAATTGTTGCAGTAACAACTTCACCTTTCTTGATTTCGGCGGAAGCACCTTCAAACGGGTCTTCGCTCAATTGTTTTACGCCCAAGCTGACGCGTTCTTTTTCAACATCGATATCCAAAACTTTGGCTTGAATAACTTGACCTTTTTTGTAATTCTTGATGGCTTCTTCGCTGGATTGATCCCAAGACAAATCAGACATGTGAATCATACCGTCAATTTCTTCATTCAAAGCGATGAACAAGCCGAATTCCGTAATGTTGCGGATTTCGCCTTCAATAATATCACCGACTTTGTGTGAATCAGCAAAGTTTTTCCATGGGTTTTCTTGACATTGTTTCATACCCAATGAAATACGGCGTTTGGATTCATCAACATCCAAAACAATGCAATCGACTTCTTGTGAAGTTGAAACCAATTTGGATGGGTGAACGTTTTTCTTTGTCCAACTCATTTCTGAAACGTGAACTAAACCTTCAATACCTTGATCCAATTCAACAAATGCACCGTAATCAGCAATGTTTGTAATGCGTCCTTTGACCTTTGTGCCAACAGGATATAATTTGTCAACACCTTCCCAAGGATCTTTTTCCAATTGCTTCATACCCAATGAAATACGTTGTGTATCTTGATTGAATTTGATAATTTGGACTTTGATGTTTTGACCGACAGACAAAGCTTCGCTTGGATGATTGATACGTTTCCAAGAAATGTCTGTAACGTGCAACAAACCATCAACACCGCCCAAATCAACGAAAGCACCGTAATCAGTGATGTTCTTGACAACACCGTCAACGATTTGACCTTCGGATAAATTCTTAATGATTTCAGAGCGTTGTTCGCTTCTGGATTCTTCCAAAACAGCACGGCGAGAAACAACGATATTGCCGCGCAATCTGTCCATTTTCAAAATTTGGAACGGTTGAGCAACACCAATCAACGGAGTAACGTCACGAATCGGACGAACATCAATTTGGCTGCCCGGTAAGAAAGCGACAGCACCATTCAAATCGACAGTAAACCCGCCTTTGACGCGACCAAAGATTGTACCAATGACTTGTTCGCCGGCAGCCAAGGATTTTTCCAATTCGCCCCAAGCTTCTTCACGGCGTGCTTTTTCACGTGATAAGACAACCAAACCGTCTTTATCTTCGTATTTGTCAATGTACACATCGATTGTGTCACCAACTTTGGGTTCTTCTTTCAAACCCAATTCTTTGATGGCCAAACGGCCTTCTGATTTTAAACCTACATCAATCGTTGCAAAATCATCACTCAAAGC
>JAGBRF010000143.1 GCA_017632555.1 Alphaproteobacteria bacterium
CAAATCAATATTCAATTAATGGCAATTGTCTTTATTGTGATGGAACTTTCGATGCATCAACAGGTGTGTGTAGTACAACGAATTGCGAACATAATTCATGGAGTTCTGATATTTTCGGTTTGGATGAAAACACTTGTACACAGTCGTGTGGTGGAACTTTCCAATCATATTATGGCGTTTCAAGATGCCATCTTCCTTAAAATGAATTTATACTATAAGAAATCCCCTATTCAATGAACGATTTTAAAGACTGTTTATCAAATGAAAAAGCCCGGCATAATGGCGGGCTTGTAATAAAAAAAGGGGCTGAAAAGCCCCTTCTTTTAATTACCCAAACAATCCTTATTTTTTCAAAGAACCATACAACGGAGTGATAATCTTCGCTGATGATTTGACAGGAACAGGACTGATTTTTGATTTAGCTAATTTTTTAGCTGCCGGTTTTACAGCAACTTTAACAGCCGGTTTTGCTTCCAACTTAATAGCTGGTTTTACAGCTGATTTAAGAGCAATTTTTGCAGCTGGCTTTACGGCAACTTTAGCAACTGGTTTTGCAGCGACTTTAGCAACCGGTTTAGCAACTACTTTAGCAACTGGTTTTACATAATTTGCTTTGGCAGCCAATTTTGCGGAACTCGCTTTAAGAGCCGGTTTCTTTGCCGGTGCTTTTTTAGCAGCAGCTTTTTTGCATTTGCAATCCCAATTCCAATTTTTCATTTGATCGCAAGCTTTCCACCAAATCTCTTCTGACTTTCCTTCCGGACGGCCTTCATTTTCCCAAATGTAATAGGCAGCCACGCGGATGTATTCAATATCTTTTTCACTCATTTCAATATCTCCTTCTGTTCAGGAAAAAAATAACTACAACTTTTAATATAACGATTCGAAAATCTTTTACAAGTACTTTTTTTAATTTTTTTCAAAAAATTTTACGATTTTACAAACAGTTAAACATTTGTTAACCATTTAAAACCATTTTTTGTGCTTCAAGTACCATATTTGCCCTATTCCCAACAACACCAAGGCAACGGTTATAAACAAGAATCCATAGGGGTTTTCGGTCACTTCAATTGAATTTGAACCCAAAATGCCGGTAATCAAAGTCAATGGCGCCAAAACAACCATAATCACCGTCAAAATATACATGGTTTTGTTTAATTGAAGATTGATTCGGCTGTCCAATTCTTCTTGGCTGACCGTGGAATGTTCACGTGCATAATCCAAAGAACTGACCGCTTGTTGCATATCACGGCGAATCGCACGCATAATCGCCTTTTCTTCTTTATTCAAATCACTTTCAATGTTTTTCAATCCGTTAAACACATCTTTCTGTGGTCCGATATAACGGCGCATACCCAAAACTTGATGACGAATATCACTGATGCGATAACGCAAATCGTCTGCATCCAAAGTGTCTACGTCAATCAATTCGTCTTCAATATCGTCCAAACTGTCGTCAATTTTGTTTAAAACACGCGAAATGTTTTCCGTAATGTTATCGGATAAGCGAACAAAAATGCCCGCCGGAGTCAATGGTGCGTTCCCCGCCAAAAACGAATCGACCAATTTTTCAATGGCCGGTTGACGTCTGTGTGATAAAGAAATAATCCGATTCTTTTCAATCCACATACGCACGGCAATCATGTCTTCGATATCTGCGTTGCGGTTCAAGTTCATATCACGCAAAACAACAAACGTTCCGTTTGGCAAAGTAAAATAACGCGGTTGCGTTTCTTCATCAAGCAAGTTTTCCACAATCAATTCGTCCAAACCGCTTTTGTTTTTCAACCATTCAACGCTTTCCAACTTGTCTTCAGCCAAATGGATCCACAATTTGCCTGTTTTAATTTTTTGCATTTTCTGTAACGTATATTTATCCACATATCCGTTATCTTTCAAACGCAAACAAAATTCAGAAGTAACACCCGCAACCATTTTTCCCCCTTTCCATTAAATCAGGACACATCCATACAGTACTGCAAAAAAGTGCATAATACTGCCCAACAAAACAAAAGTATGCCAAATAGCATGCGTATATTTACGGCTTTTCCATACATAAAAGGCTATGCCCATCGTATAAAACAAACCGCCTAAAATCAAAAAGGTTAAACCCGTTTTGGAAATAACTTGCGCCAACCGACCGGATGCAAGGACGACCATCCAACCCATTCCCAAATACAGTCCGACAGACCATAACTTTGTCCCGTTTGTCGGCAAAACCAATTTCAAAATCGTTCCCAACAAAGCCAATCCCCATATTATTCCAAACAATGTCCAACCCAATCCGCCACGCATCAACACCAACAAAAACGGCGTATAGCTTCCGGCAATCAGATAATAAATGGCTATATGATCACATTTTTTCAAATACTTTTTAGCTTTTTCGTTCGGAATCGAATGATAAATCGTTGACATCGAATACATTATAATCAAACTGGCACCGAAAATAGCACATGAAACAACCGCCCATACGTTCGAACGACGTGCGGACAATACCACCAATATAACCAACGCAGCAACGGATAATAAGACCCCGATTCCATGAACCAAAGCATGCAATATTTCTTCTATGCCGGTATAGGCGCGTACTGTTTTTTGCTGTTTTTTAAACATATTCATATCCTTTTTTTCATAAAATAGAATTATTCATATAAAGTGTCAAACAAAAAACTTGACTTTTGTCTCATTTTATGAAATACTGTTTGTATAGTTTTTTCACCAAAACAAAAAGGAGTGCACAGTGGCCGATATTATACCGGATTATAATAATGAAGAATTTTGGAAATGTTGTTTCGATTTGAAAGTATCCAGAATCGAAGCTGATGATTTGCGTCCCAGGGGAAAAGAAACCGTAAAAAGTTTAAGACGTGAATTTTATTATGCGGTTCGTCCCATATTTTTAAAATATATTCCCATTGTTGAAAAAGATTACATGGAAAAAACTTTCACACGGGAACAAATCGAAACTATGCGCCGTTACAATTCGACACCGGAAGGTTGGAACATTCACCACCAAAAATCATTGGCTTGGGGTGGACGCAGTTTTGAGCCTGACTATGCAGATGAAATAAGAAAATATCCTTTAACACCCGAACAAGAAGAAAAATTCGATAAAG
>JAGBRF010000144.1 GCA_017632555.1 Alphaproteobacteria bacterium
ATCCGGATATTTTTGTTTCATTACATTATCAACACTCGTTACAAGTTCTTCCGTTATTGCTTCTTTTCTCGCCTTTTTCTTTTCTTGCGCTGTTTGATTGTCGTCTCCATTTTTTACGCCAATACCACCGATACCTTTAAGTAAATTTTCCGAACCCACTCTTAAACGGTCAATAGCATATCGAACCGCAGGCGGATATTTAGCTGTTCGCTCTCTTAACTTACCTTCATAATCTATAGTTTCAATTTTTTTTGCCGTTGTTCGCCCCCCTCCTCCTCTTTTTTCAATTTCTTTATCAATATCTGCTTGAGGTGTATCCACTCCGAATATCAATAAACGTTTAGGATCTTTAGGATGGGGCACCACCCGGGTATTAAGATATGGAGAGTTTGGATCATCGTGATTAGCCCAATAACTCCACCATCTTGTTTTCCAAAAACCAAGCCATTCTCTGTGTTTTGCTTCCGTCCATTCCGCTAAATCAGTATCCTTGACGTCTCCATAAAATCCAACAAATTTTTTTGCCATTTCCTTTCTCCTTTTTTTTTCTGTTCAATACCCTTTTATTATACCATCTTTCCGATACGCCTGTCAATTATTTTCGGATGTATTAAAAAAGCCCCTTTTCCAAGGGGCTTTTTGTTTTAAATATCCAAATTGACGACATTCAATGCGTTTTGTTGGATGAAATCCCGGCGCGGTTCAACCACATCGCCCATCAACGTTGCAAAAGCTTCTTCCGCATCGTCCTGACGCGTCACTTTTACTTGCAACAAATGGCGGGAATTCGGATCCAACGTGGTTTCCCACAATTGTTCCGGGTTCATTTCGCCCAAACCTTTATAACGGTTGATGGCGATACCCTTCTTACCGATTTTGTAAATTGTGTTGATTAAAGCGATCGGGCCTTGAATAACAATATCGCCGTCTTTTGTACGCAAAATTGCCGGTTTTTCGTATTCTTTCAAAGCATCACGCATTTCGTCCAACATACGTGCTTCACCGCAACCCAACAGAGCAGAATCAACATTAAATGTTTCGGTTACACCACGCAAAGTCCGTTTAAAGACAAATTTTCCGTTATCGGATTCAACGTGCCAACCGCGTTCATATTCCGGTTCGATTGAATCCAAACGTCCGGCAAAATCGGAACCCAACGTTGTACCTTCGTGGAACAATCCGGCAATAGCCATTTGTTCCAACAATCTTATCGGAACGTGTTTTGCCATATTATCAACCAACTGTCTGACGATACGCGCCTGTTCCGCTTTGGCAATCAAATCGGCTCCGGCTATTTGTTGCCCGTCACCCATAACCAAAGTAGCATCTGATGTACCGACATTGATCAAGTATTCTTCCATTTCCTTATCGTCTTTTAAGTAAATTTCGGAATTACCGCGTTTTGCACGATACAAAGGCGGTTGAGCAATATAAATATAGCCCCTTTCAATCAATTCCGGCATTTGACGGAAGAAGAACGTTAACAACAAAGTACGAATGTGCGCACCATCGACATCAGCATCGGTCATAATGATAATTTTGTGATAACGACATTTGTCCGCATTGAAATCATCACGTCCGATACCCGTACCAAAAGCGGTTACCATTGTACCGACTTCCGCAGAAGACAACATTCTGTCGAAACGGGCACGTTCCACGTTCAAAATTTTACCACGCAAAGGCAAAATCGCTTGTGTTACACGGTTACGACCTTGTTTAGCAGAACCACCAGCGGAGTCCCCCTCAACGATGAAGATTTCGGATTCTGCCGGATCTTTACTTTGACAATCCGCCAACTTACCCGGCAACGAAGCCATATCCAAAGCACCTTTACGGCGTGTCAATTCGCGGGCCTTTCGTGCGGCTTCACGCGCAGTGGCGGCTTCCACCACTTTACCGATAATTTGTTTTGCATCAGCGGGGTGTTCTTCCAACCATTGACCCAATTTGTCGGAAACAACCTGTTCCACAACCGGACGCACTTCACTTGACACCAACTTATCTTTTGTTTGAGATGAAAATTTTGGATCAGGCACTTTGACGGATAAAACGCAAGTCAAACCTTCAC
>JAGBRF010000145.1 GCA_017632555.1 Alphaproteobacteria bacterium
ATTCAATGTGTTTCAAATGAACATTTTGCGGACCGATTAAACCCAACAGAGCATTTTTATTATCAAATTCTTTTGTTATCTGCATATTTTTTCCTTTCGTAAGGGTATTATAACATATTTATTGTTCCTGACAAGCTTGTTGCACTTGCATCCGTAATTTTTAAATCAACTATCTGTCCTAAATGGCTTTCCGGTAAAATAACATGAACGTTTTGCAAATAAGGGCTATATCCGTTTAATTGGCCTTTTTCACGACCTTTTTCCGTCAATAAAACCGGTAATGTTTGACCGATAAATTTCAAATTAAATGCTTTTTGACGTTCCAACAATAATGCTTGCAAAGCGGTTAAACGTTCTGTTTTGACCTTTTCCGGAATTTGATTTTTCATTAAACTGGCCGGCGTTCCCGGACGCGGAGAATATTTGAAAGAATAACTTTGCGCATAATCAACCCGTCTGACAACGTCCATTGTTTGTTCAAAATCCGCATCTGTTTCGCCTGGAAAACCGACAATAAAGTCGGAAGATACGGCAATATCAGGGCGAACAGCACGCAATTTATCAATAACTTCCAAATACTGTGCAACTGTGTATCGGCGGTTCATTGCTTTCAAAACAGCGTCCGAACCCGATTGAATCGGCAAATGAATATAGGGCATCAATTTTTCAATATCACGATGAGCCATAATCATTTCATCGGTAATATCCACCGGATAAGATGTTGTATAACGAATACGTTTTAACCCGTCTATTTTTGCCAACTCTTCAATCAAACGAGCCAATCCCCATTCTTTTTGTCCGTTCAATCCCGTGCCGTGCCAACAATCCACATTTTGTCCCAACAACATAATTTCAACAGCACCCGTATCAACCAAAGCATTTGCTTCTTTGATAATTTCATCGGCACTGCGGGAATATTCACATCCGCGGGTATAAGGAACAACACAGTATGTGCAAAAATTATCGCACCCTTCCTGAATAGCCAAAAAGGCGGAATAAGCGCGTGCATTGGCTTTTGGTAAAGAATCAAATTTTTCATCACTGGTAAAATTAGCTTCAACCGCGCGTCCCGAATTTCTGTCCAAACGCGTCAATAATTCGGGCAATTTGTGATATGATTGCGGACCAACCGCCAAATCCAAAAAAGGCGCTTTTTTGAAAATTTCATCACCCAACGCTTGAACAACGAAACCGGCCAAACCGACATAAGTCGTCAAGCCTTGTTTTTTTCGGTCTTTTTTGATTTGAGCAAACTTACCCAACATAGAAAAAACTTTATCCGATGCTTTTTCCCGAATATAGCACGTGTTGATCATCAACAAATCGGCCTCTTCCGGTGTTTGTGTTTCGGTATAAACCAACTTTTCCAACGCGTCTAATATACGGAGGCTGTCATATACGTTCATTTGACAACCCATAGTGTTTAAATAAATTTTTTTCATTTTTGGATACTCATTTTATACTTTTTCAAATTTTCGATTGCGTCCGCTTTTGTCATACGTCCCTTTGTTTTCCCCATTTGTTTTTCGGGGTAAATAATCGATTCAAAATCACGATAAGCAGAAGCGGTCAATAATTTTTTTGCCTGTTCCATCAACTTTTCTTGCTTAAAAGCAATGGCTTGTTTTTCCGCCTGACTTACATCTTTTCTGGACCTGAAAGCAGGCAATATTTTGATGGCTTCTTCATCGGCAATTGCCGGCGCATTATAAAACCATTTATTTTCGGCTTTTTCGGCCGCCAAAATCATCCACGCCAAAGCCGACAAAGGCTCTCTGTCGTTCGTATCTGACCATTGACTTTCAAAATCCGTTAAAGCTTGTTTCCCTTGATCGCCCATTTCTTCCAATGCATCAATCAATTTTGCCAATTCGCGTTGTGCCGGTGCGTATCCGTTTTCGGCCCCCATACGAAAATAATAAAACGCCGCATCCAAATCTTGCTCTACAAAATTCGTTCCGTTTAAATAGGCCGATCCGACATACATTTGAGATTCGGCATCATTCAAATCCAATGCGCAACTTTGGTATGATTCAAAAGCATAATCTTTTTTTCCGTTTTTCAAATAAGCTTCTGCCAACGGGCATTTTGCATAAGCAACACCACCATAAAAAAGACATACCAAAACAAATAATTTTTTTAACAACTAATCGTTCCTTTCAAATGTTATTTCTATGCGTTTTGAACTTTCCGGCAAAGATTTCAACACCGTTTTAATCGGATATGATTGTCCGGCTTCAAGGACGGCATCACCCGTAAAAATATGTTGTTTTTGCAAAGCATTATCCGCCCCGTCAAACAAAATAATAACGATAGTCGGAACTTTCTTTGCCCCATCCGTTGTGTTGACAACTTGGCTTTTAATCAACAATTCGTAATTTTTGCCATTTTCCTGAATATCAAATGAAGTATCACGGAAAGCCAAACCTTCACCCAATATATCCGTTTTTATACCAACAGTTTGATATACTTTTTCGGTAATAGGTGCTTTGCGAACAAAAAAGTATCGTCCGACATAAAACAACAAAAGAATGGAAACAAAGGCAACACAGAACGACAGCAAAAATTTAAAAAAGCTTCTGTTTTTTATCAAATTCGGTGTTACGGGATTAAATTCTTCCGCCGTTTCCAACGGTTCAAATAAATTCACATCTGAATCGCTTTTTTCCGGTGCATTTTCCGCTTCCGATTCGTCTTGATTAAAAATATCCGATAAAGGCATTGGAACGGCTTCACTTTGTTCCACCTGCGGAACTTCCGCGGGAACTTCAACTTCTTCGGTCGGAATAACGTCAAAAACATCATCTAATGATTCATTTTCTTCCGTTTGTTCCTTGTTTTCAGCCAAATTTGGCACAGCAAATACATTGCCACACGCCGAACATTTAAAAAAATGCGGATGTTCAAAAGCCAAGCGTTCATCCGGCACTTCATAGACAACTGAACAATTTTCACATTTTATTAGCATCTTGGTCTTGCCCTTTTATTCAAAATCCGTTAATATGGTGATTATAGTCGATAATTTCTTTTGTGACAAGGATTAAAATGCAACCTTTATTTGACTCGTTACCAGTTGTTGATTTTCATCGTGTTTTCTTAAAATACGAAAACGGACATTCTGTTTTGAAAAACATACAATTTTCTTTAGAAAAAGGGTCTTTTCACTTTGTAACAGGTGCCAGTGGGGCCGGCAAAACATCTTTGTTAAAGTTGATGTATTTGGCCGTAAAACCGACTTCGGGCAGATTACAAATATTCGGAAAAGATTTAAGCCAAGTATCCGCCTCTAAATTACCGGACTTTCGCCGGCGAATCGGTGTTGTTTTTCAAGATTTCAGATTATTGGATTCACTGACGACTTTTGATAATGTGGCTTTGCCTTTGCGTATTATCGGTATGGGTGAAAAAGAAATTAAACGCCGTGTGGGCGAATTATTATCTTGGGTCGGATTGGAAAATTGTATGAATGAATATCCGCAGGCTTTGTCAGGCGGTGAAAAGCAACGTATAGCTATTGCCCGTTCGGTTATCAACAAACCGGATTTGTTATTGGCGGACGAACCGACCGGAAACGTTGATGATGCTATGGCAGCACGTATTTTGCATTTGTTTTTGGAACTGAATCGATTGGGGACAACTTTGGTTATTGCAACGCATAATCAATCGTTGGTGCGCCAATTCAACAAACCGCAGTTGCATTTAAGTCAAGGGTCGTTGGATATTATTCAACCGATAAAGACGATAGGGGAAGAAGATGTTTAAATTAAAAAGAAAATTACCGTTAAAACAAGCTTCACCATTCTTTTTGGCATGGATTACAATGTTGATGACATTTGTTGCGGCTTTGACATTATTTGCTTCTATGAGTTTGAATAACATTATATCACATTGGAACGAAGTTATTTCCGGCTCTTTAACGATTCAGCAACCGACTTATGATTTGAACGGGTTGGACAGACAAAGCGAAGCATTAAAGGAATTGGATACGATTCAAGAATTTTTAAAGCAACAACCTTTTGTCGAATCCGTTCACATTTTGAACAATGATGAAATGGAAAAATTGATGTCACCGTGGTTGGAAAATTTAAGTGCTTTGAACGAATTGCCTATTCCGAAACTGGTCGATGTAACATTAAAGAAAGATGTTCCTTTTTCTTTGGATGTGTTCAGAAACAATATAAATGCTTTGGCCCCGTATGCGCAAGTTGATTCACACCGCATTTGGTTATCGCACTTGATGGACATAGCAAAGGGTATTCAACGAACAATTTTGGTTATCATATCGTTGCTTATTTTAACAACGGCGTTTACCGTTATTTACACAACCCGTTCCAGTTTGTTGGTGCAAGAAAGCACTTTGGAATTATTGCAACTGATGGGCGCAAAAGATTGGTCCATTTCATTTGGCGTTGCAACAAACAGCTTTACACGCGGTTTTTGCGGTGCGCTGGTCGGATTGCTTTTTTCGTTACCGATTGTCGCCATCGTCATTACATTGGTCAATTCAACGCCTGATTCTTTGTTTGCACAAGGGGCGCTTTCATTACATCAATGGATTATCGTTGGTTTGTTGCCTTTGATTGTCGCAACGTTATCCTTTGTGACTGCCTTATTGACGGGCATTCGGAAATTGAGGTCCTTTTAATGTCGACAAAACCGATTTTTTGGTATTCCTTTTTAATCCTGTTGGTCTGTTGGTTTTTGGGATTTTTGGCCTTTGGATTTTATGCGTATATGTTAAAGTTCAGCGCGGTTCCCAGTGCGGACGCCATTGTGGTTTTAACCGGCGGAGCGGACAGATTACCGACCGCATTGAGTTTGCTTGATAATCACAAAGCCCCTAAAATGTTTATTTCCGGTGTCAATTCCCGTGTTTCCATGGGTGCTTTATTCCAAAACATAGATGCCGGTTTAATTGACCGCATTGAATTGGGATATAAAGCGGAAAACACTTTTGAAAACGCCGTTGAAACAAAAGAATGGATTGATAAAAACAATGTTCATTCCGCATTGTTGGTGACATCATTTTACCACATGCCACGCAGTTTGTTTGAATTAAGGGAAAAAGCCCCAGATACGATTTTTTATCCCGTTCCCGTATTTATCCAAAATTCTTATCATTGGGCATATACGCGCAGCGGATGGTTGCTTTTTGTAGAGTACAATAAGTTTATTGTACGTTATGTTCAATTTTTAATTCGGAGTATATTCATATGAGAAATATAATTATTTGGATTCGTTCCATTTTATTTTTTATCACCTTTTATGTGTGGTCTGCATTTATATTGCTTCTTTTTTCGTGGACATTGTTGTTTCCGGAAAAGGTTGTTATCTATGCTGCTGTTATTTGGTGTAAAGGTGCGCGCGTTTTATTAGATTGGGTTGCCGGCATTAAAGTTGATATTAAAGGATTGGAAAATTTACCAAAGGAAAACGGATATATTGTTGCGTCTAAACATCAATCCGCCATGGAAACGGTTATATTCCACTCATTTTTGCCGAACACAATTTATGTGATGAAAAAATCATTATTCTTTATTCCATTGGGCGGTTTATATTTTTGGCTGTCCGGTTGTATTGCCGTTGACCGCAAAAAAGGAACCAGCTCTTTACGTAAAATGTTTACAATGGCCAAGGATCGTTTAAGCAAAGGCTTTAACATCGTCATTTTCCCGGAAGGAACACGCACACCGCCGGGGGCAACACCTAAATACAATCCGGGATTGGCTATGATTTACGAAGCAGTGCAAGCGCCCGTTATTCCGGTTGCTTTGAACACGGGTTATTTTTGGCCGAAAAATTCCGTAAAACGTTATCCGGGAACAGCAACAATCGAATTTTTGCCCGCCATTAAACCGGGATTGGAAAAAAGAGAATTTATGAAAACTTTGCAAGATCAAATCGAAAGTGCTATCGTTATTCCAAATAACGACTTGACAAAGAAATAAAGCCCCTTTATGATAAAATAAAATCAACAAGATAGGAGAAACAAAAATGCCTGCAAAACAAAAAAAATCTGTTAAAAAGAAAACAACAGTAAAAAAACAACCTGTTGCAAAAAAAGTTGAGGCTCCAAAAGCCGTTGAAGCAAAGGTTGCTGAACCTGTTATGGTTGAAAAACCGGCCGAAAAAAAGGCAAAAAAAGTTTATGAAATTTCCCCGTTCTTTCATGCAGTAATCGTTATTATTGTTTTTCTTCTTTATGTAGAAATTATTCTTTCAGCCATACTGTTATGGAACTATGATTTCAGAATTGAAAAGAAAATACCACATATGAATTATCATCGAGTGGATATTACAAGACCTTGCTTACGAAAATAGCATTAAAGGAAAATGAAAGGACGAAGCAAAAAACTTCGTCCTTTTTTAAACCTTATTTATTTTCCAATTTTTTGGGTTCAACCATTTCACGCATAGTCATATAATAATCAAAGCCCTGTAAAGCAAAGCTGTCCAATTGCTTACCCAACTTTTTACCACGCTTTAAAATGCTGACAAAATAACCTTGCGTTTGCATACGTTTGGCGGTTGATATGATATCGGCAAAATTATCTTGCTCATCATAAACCAACACCAATCGTTTTTGTTGACCTTTGGACGCTAAAATTTCAGGGTGTTCGGACAAAACATCGCAAATACGTTCAAAACCGATTGAAAAACCAACGGCAGGAACATCTTCGCCGGCTTCACGTCCGACCATTTTATCATATCGTCCGCCACCACCGACAGAAGAAGCATATTGTCCGCATGAAATTTCAAAAACAGGACCGGTATAATAACCTTGCCCACGCACCAAAGACGGATCAAATTCGATGGTATAGCGACCTTCCGCCAACAAGTTGGACGTTTTTACAATATCTTCCAATTCATCTATAACGGCCGGATTTTGTGCATAAGTACGAGCAAAATCCATTGTGCCGAATTTTGGATTTTTCAATAAATCGATGAATTTTTTAATTGAATCCGGATTAAAGCCTTTTTCTTTCAAATCGGCTTCGACACCGTCAATACCAATCTTGTCCATTTTATCGAAAACAATACACACGGAAGCGGTTTCACTTTCCGCAAAACCACACGACAAAACCATATCATTTAACAACTGGCGATTATTGATTCGAATTTTGAAATCCGTAAAACCGATATTCAACATTGCTTGACTGGTAACGTAAATCAATTCTTTTTCGGCATCGGTTGATTTGTTGCCCAAAATATCAATATCGCACTGATAAAATTCACGCAAACGACCTTTTTGGGGGCGTTCTGCTCTGAAAACACGGTCGATATGCAAAGCCTTAAATGGTTTTGGCAACACCTCACGATTGTTTGCATAATAACGGGACAATGGCACCGTCAAATCATAACGCAACCCCATATCCGCCAAATCATTTTCTTTTTGGGCGGCTGCGATATTTAACTTTTCGCCACGTTTCAGAATCTTAAAAATCAAAGCCAAATTTTCGCCGCCTTCGCTTTTATCCAAGCGATTGATATCTTCCATCATCGGTGCGGCAATATGCAAAAAACCAAAGCTTTTGTATGTATCAGAAATAATTTGCATAACCGCATCTCTGATTTGCATTTCTTTGGGTAAAAAATCTTTTGTTCCGCGAACGGGATTTGCATTATTTGCCATTTGAATTTCCTTTCTATTTAATTTTTATATCAAAAGTCATATCTGCCGGATCATCTTTTGAATTTGGTCTTTGTCTCCATAATTTAAGGTGAATGCGTCCGGTTTTTCTTTTGGGTCTGAAAACAATTTCCGGTTGGTGCGGTGAACCGTTATTACATCCGCCCGGATAACCGCAACTGCCACCGACATGAATAAAGTCTTTGAATTGATAAACATCTGTGGATACGTTGCTGGAACTTGTGAATTCGACACCCGATACTTTATCGGCATATACGTACGGCACACCAAAATCCACGGCATTTCGCCCGGCCAAATCAAATTCACTCCATTTGGACGGCAAAGTATATTCAACACTGAATGCTCTTTTTTCTTTATTTAATTTCAAATTGGAAGGTTTCGGATAACGACCGGAACAATGGGCGTTCGGCCCATCATTATAAGCACCCGCCTGATCAATACCGACCAACAAAAAGGGGTTGTCGATAAAGCGACTTTCTTCCGAAGGTCCGTCAATGGATTTTTCCCCGGGTCCCTTACATTCAATTCCCTGTAATCCCCACCAAGGTTTACCGTCTTCTATTTGAGCAAAAACCGAACTGGTCGGTTCGTATTTACCCGAATAAAAAACAGGATATTCTTTTAACATCTTTTTACGAACGGAAAAAATTTCCTTTTTTTTCTTAAAATCATATTCGCGTGGCGGATTTATCGGAAAAGTTATAATTTCTGCCATCGCCGGACTTGCAATTAAAAATAAACATAAAAGAAATTTGAACATCTTATCAACTCCTTGTTAAAGTTTTATATTTAATTCTGTGTGGGATATCGGCATCAGCACCCAACCGCCTGCGTTTATCGGCTTCATATTCTTCATAATTACCTTCAAACCAAACAACTTGGCTATCCCCTTCAAAAGCCAAAATATGTGTTGCCAACCGATCCAAAAACCAACGATCGTGCGAAGTGATAACGGCACAACCGGCAAAATCCTGCAACGCTTCTTCCAAAGCACGTAAAGTATCCACGTCTAAATCGTTTGTCGGTTCGTCCAATAAAATGACGTTAGCACCCTTTTTAAGCATCTTTGCCATGTGAACGCGATTCCGTTCACCACCCGATAATTGACCGACTTTCTTTTGTTGGTCAGACCCCTTGAAATTAAAGGCGGCCACGTATGCTCTGGACGGCATTTCACGTTTACACAATGTAATTACATCTTTACCATCCGATATTTCTTGCCAAACCGTGTTATTATCATTCAAAGAATCACGGCTTTGGTCAACATAGCCCAACTGAACCGTTTGTCCGATAGTCAATGTTCCCGAATCCGGTTTTTCCGCACCGGTAATAATGCGCATTAAAGTTGTTTTACCGGCCCCGTTCGGACCGATAACACCAACGATACCACCGGCGGGCAAATTAAAATTCAAATCATCAAACAAAACTTTATCACCAAAGGCCTTTTTGATATGTTCGGCTTTTAGGACAACATCGCCCAACCGTTCGGCAACCGGAATAATAATTTGTGCCGTAGTCGGCGCTTTTTCGCCCGATTTTTTGACCAAATCTTCATAAGCGGTAATACGCGCTTTGGATTTAGCTTGACGCGCTTTGGGTGATTGACGAATCCATTCCAATTCTTCTTTCATCATACGTTGACGCGCATTTTCTTCACGTTCTTCCTGTTCCAAACGTTTTTGCTTTTGTTCCAACCAAGATGAATAATTGCCTTCATAAGGAATACCTTCACCTCTGTCCAATTCCAAAATCCAACCCGTCACGTTATCCAAAAAATAACGGTCGTGCGTTACCATAACGATTGTTCCCGGATAATCACGCAAATGATGTTGCAACCATTCTACCGATTCAGCATCTAAATGATTTGTCGGTTCGTCCAACAACAACAAATCCGGCTTCGATAACAACAAACGACACAAAGCCACACGGCGCCGTTCACCGCCCGACAATTTATCAACAGGCCAATCACCCGGCGGGCAACGCAAAGCGTCCATGGCTATTTCAATTGTTCGTTCAATTTCCCAACCGTCACAAGCATCTATTTTTTCTTGCAATTCGGCTTGTTCGGCCAACAAAGCGTCCATATCACAATCAGGATCGGCAAATTTCATATTGACGTCTTCATAACGTTTTAACAAATCGCGTACAGGTGCCACGCCGTCCATTACATTTTCCATAACGTTTTTAGTCGGATCCAACTTCGGTTCCTGTTCCAAATAACCGACACGCACACCTTCGGCAGCCCATGCTTCACCCATATAATCTTTATCCAAACCGGCCATAATTTTCAAAAGTGTTGATTTACCGGCACCGTTCACACCCAACACGCCAATTTTAGCGCCCGGAAAAAACGAAAGCCAAATATGTTTCAAAACTTCTTTACCACCCGGCCAAGTTTTACACAAATCCTTCATTACATAGATATATTGATACGCTGCCATAAAAAAATCCTTTCATTATTTTGCCTTATTATACCCGAAAAAACATAAAAAGCAAGGACAATAAAAAAGGGCAACCGATTAAGATTGCCCTTTCCGTTCAACATAAAAAAGAAAGTATTTAATGCACACTCATCGCTGTCAAATCGTGTTGGGAAACAATCGCCAAGGCAACAGCACGATTTTCCGCATACCCGATTCGAACTCCTTCTGCACCATAAATAGACCACATTGGCGTGTTATCAACCATATCGCGTTTGATATATGCAATATCTTCAACACCCCAATCCGCAAAGTCGTCATCATAAGACAAATCACATTCGATTAAAGATTTTTTTTCAAATGTTTCCATTACTTTTTCTCCTTTGCTTTTCCAGGAATTACCAAAGTTTTGTTCTTTGCCGGCGGTGCAATCTTTATTTTGGTAACCGTTGCAACCGGTTCGACTCTGAACAAATCAATGTGTAGTAAGCCCTTGTCCATAAAGGCTCCCTGTACTTTCATACCGTGCGCCAAAACAAATGTTTTTTGAAAATTTCTTCCGGCAATACCACGATATAAAAAATGTCTTTCTTGTTCTTGAAGCGCACTGCGCCCACGAATAATCAAACGATCATCTTCCACCGAAACATCTAAATCTTGTTCATCATATCCGGCGACCGCCAATGAAATACGTAATTGTGTGTCGCTCAATTGTTCTATGTTATAAGGCGGAAAACCCTCTGAACCGGCTTTTGCCAATTCTTCCATCATTCTTTCCAAATTTTCGAAACCCAACATAAAGGGTGTATTTAAGGCAAGTCTGCTCATCGTTTTTCTCCTTTTTTCAAAAGAGATGGGATTTTACAAAAATGGACGCAAGTTGCTCTTTTGTTTAGCATTTGAAACTCCTTTTCAAACGCATAACGTGTTCTGCCACTGTCACATCACTTTTAACCAAATCTTCGATTAAACGAACAGCATGTAAAATCGTTGTGTGATCACGTCCGAAAGCCAATCCGATTTCCGGCAATGATTTAGAAGTCAATTCTTTTGCTAAATACATTGCTATTTGACGCGGACGCGCAATTGAACGATCCCGTCTGGACGATTTCAAATCTGCCAATCTGACAACAAAATAATCACAAACGGCTTTTTGAATATCGGCAACGGAAACTTCCTGACGATACAAATTCAAAACATCTTTTAAAATAGCCTGTGTTGAAGCCAATGTGATTTTTGTATTTAATAATTGAGCATCTGCCCCCAAACGTTTTAAGGCACCTTCCAATTCACGAACGTTTCCGGTTATGTGTTCGGCCAAAAATTCGACCACATCCATCGGAACTTGAATGCCCCATTGTTCTGCTTTGGATTGCAAAATACCGATTCGCATTTCATAAGTTGTCGGGTAAATATCCACAATTAAACCCTGTGCCATACGTGTTTTTAATCTGTCTTCCAAACCCTTTAATCCCAACGGAGAGCTGTCTGACGACAAAATGATTTGCTTTCCTTGTTCAATTAAAGAATTAAACGTATGGAAAAATTCTTCTTGTGTTTTTTCTTTACCGCAAACGAATTGGACATCATCTATCATCAACACATCAGCCGAACGGAACGAGTCGCGGAAATCCGCAATAGAACCGTTACGCAAAGCGCGTACATATTGATACATAAATTGTTCGGCGGACAAGTAAATAACTTTCTTTTCCGGTTGGGTTTCTTTTAATTTCCACGCAATCGCATTCATCAAATGCGTTTTACCCAAACCGACCGAGCTGTGTAAAAATAAAGGATTACGTGCGCTTTCAAAACGTTGAGTCACACCCCTTGCCGCAGCGGCCGCCAATTCATTGGAAGATCCGACAACATAACTTTCAAAAGTCATTTCCGGATTCAAATGTATTTCAATAATATCTTTTGATGAATTTTTTACGGAACTTTCCGTTTCTGTGTTTTCATTTGATTTGATCGGGGGTAAAAAATAATCCTGCATACGCACTTCAACGCGTTGAATCGCAGGATTGTTTTTTTGAAATAACTGACAAATGACTGTATCGTATTCTTTTTCCTGTAACCAATTATACATCAGCCGATTTGGCACGGATAAAACCAGAGCATCACCCCGAACGGAAGGCGATATTTGCTCTACCCACTCTTTTAAGAACGAATTGTCCGAAGTTTCCTTTAATTCGGTACAAATCATATTCCATTGTTGTTCAAAACTTTGCATCATACTCTTCACAACCTTTTCTTTTTAAGCGATGGTTTCCCACCTATTTTCTTAAAACCAAAAGAATCAAGAAAACATATAATCAAACCTTTTAAGCTTCCTTCAAAAAAGAAAAATGCCCATTCGATTTTTTCTTGAATCTCATCTTACAAAACAAAACCGTTTTGACAACAAAACTTTTTTAAAAAAATGTAATTAAATTACTTGACGCAACATATAGAAAACAGACACTATATCTTGTGTTTTCAAAATAAGTTTTTGAATCAAAACGATTTTTTGTGTTATTTTAAGTATCCGTCCCCATACGAGCATATTCCAAAGACTCCTTATTTTAAGCGAAAGACTCGAAAAATATGGAGTCGGTTTATTAACGCCGATTTTTTTGTTTCGGATGACTTTTTTTCATAAAAATTTTTATTTTATGGTCCCATTTTTACCCCCTTTTTTATAAAAATTTGCAAAATAAAAAAAAGACTCGAACTTTTTGTTCGAGTCTTTATCTTTTGTTAACGATTCTTTTTTATGATGAGCTGTTTTATAACCTGCCGCGTTCGAATTTGCGTCTGTCGTTACTATCCAACAACTTTTTACGCAATCTGATGTTCTTCGGCGTTACTTCCACCAACTCATCTTCATTTATATAAGCCAACGCTTCTTCCAAGCTCATTACGGTTGGCGGTGTCAAGATAATGTTTTCATCTTTACCGGCCGCACGCATATTCGTCAGCTTTTTACCTTTAATCGGATTGACTTCAATATCACCCGGTTTTGCATTTTCACCAATAATCATACCGGCATAAACAGGCGTATTATGTGTGATAAACAATTTACCGCGATCTTGAATACTGAATAATGAATAAGCAACCGCCTTACCTTGTTCCAAAGAAATCAAAGCACCGTTATGACGACCTTCAATCGGGCCTTTATACGGACCATATTCGCTGAAAATTCGGTTCATAATACCGGTTCCGCAAGTGTCGGTTAAAAATTCGGAATGATATCCGATTAAGCCGCGCGAAGGCGCTTTGAATACAAGCCGAGTCTTGTTGCCACCCGTTGGGTGCATTTCAATCAAATCAGCTTTACGTTCACTCATTTTATTGACAACAACGCCCGAATATTCATCATCAACGTCAACAACAACTTCCTCATACGGTTCTGTTTTGGTGCCGTTTTCATCTATGTGGAACAAAACACGCGGACGAGAAATAGACAATTCGAATCCTTCACGGCGCATTGTTTCAATTAAAATACCCAATTGCAATTCACCACGACCGGCGACTTCAAAAGCATCTGTTGATTCGGTACGGGCAATTTTTAATGCCACATTACCCTCCACTTCTTTACATAACCGCTCCCAAATCATACGACTGGTAACCTTGTCGCCGTCTTGACCGGCAAACGGTGAAGTGTTGATTGAAAAAGTCATTGCCAAAGTCGGCGGGTCAATTGGTTGAGAAGGAATCGCTTCCGTCACTTCATTAGCGCAAAGCGTATCCGCAACCGTAGCTTTGTCAAAACCGGCAACGGAAACAATATCTCCGGCAAAAGCTTCGTCCAAAGCGGTTCTTTTCAATCCGCGGAAAGCCATTATTTTACTGGCTCGGGCGGTTTCAATTGTGTGTCCGTCACGGGAAATAGCTTTGATTTGCGTATTGACTTTCAAACTGCCGCTTTCGATTCGACCCGTTAAAATACGTCCGACAAACGGATCGTATTCCAAAGTTGTCACCAACATAGAAAACGGTGCGTCTTTTTGGCAACGCGGGGCCGGAACGTGTTCCAAAATTTTATCCATTAAAGGATAGATGTTTTTGCGTTCATCTTTTTGCAAATCATAAACAGCCCAACCTTCACGACCGGACGCATACAATGTCGGAAAATCCAATTGTTCGTCTGTTGCACCCATGTTGGCAAACAAATCAAAAACTTCGTTCAAAACTTCGTCAGGACGCGCATCGGGACGATCGGCTTTGTTGATAACAACAATCGGACGCAAACCCAATTTTAATGCTTTACCGACAACAAACTTTGTTTGAGGCAAAGGACCTTCGGCCGCATCAACCAACAAAATAACACCGTCCACCATGGACAAAATACGTTCCACTTCTCCGCCAAAGTCGGCGTGTCCCGGCGTGTCAACAATATTGATACGTGTATCTTTCCATTCAATCGAAGTGCATTTTGCCAAAATCGTAATACCGCGTTCGCGTTCGATATCGCCACTGTCCATCACGCAAGTTTCGACTTGTTGATTTTCACGGAAAGTACCGCTTTGCTTCAAAAAAGCATCGCACAAAGTGGTCTTACCGTGGTCAACGTGAGCAATAATTGCAAAATTTCTGATATCTTCTGTCATTTTTTAACCCCTTCTACGAATAACAGCCCCGCTTAAAAAACGGGGCTTTTCAGTTATTCAACAGATTTTTTATTCTGCCTTCTTTTCGTGTTTTTCGTTCTTTTCAGGCAATTCAATCAACTCGCCCGTTTCTTGATTGACGCGCTTCATTGATAATTTGATTTTGCCACGGTTATCCATACCCATGCACAAAACCTTTACAACATCGCCTTCTTTCAAAACATCGGACACTTTTTCAACACGAGTCGGCAAAATTTCTGATACATGAACCAATCCGTCTTGTTGTCCACAGAAATTGACGAAAGCACCAAAGTCCATAATCTTTACAACTTTACCGTTATAAACTTGACCGGCTTCCGGTTCGCTGACAATGCTCTTTATCCAATCCAAAGCAGCTTGTCCTGCAGCACCGTCAACAGCGGCAATTTTAACAATACCATCATCGTTGATATCGACTTTTGCGCCTGTTTTTTCAACAATTTCACGAATGACTTTACCACCCGTTCCGATAACATCGCGGATTTTTTCTTTGTCAATTTGAATTTGTGTAATACGCGGTGCATTTGGTGATATTTCAGCACGAGGAGCTTCCAAAGCTTCTGCCATTTTACCCAAAATATGAATACGGCCTTCATGTGCTTGTGCCAAAGCAATACCCATAATTTCTTTTGTAATGGAAGTAATCTTAATATCCATTTGCAAAGCGGTTACACCGTCTTTTGTACCGGCAACTTTAAAGTCCATATCGCCCAAGTGATCTTCATCACCCATGATGTCTGTTAAAACGACAAAGTCTTTGTCTTCTTTAATCAAACCCATAGCAATACCGGCAACCGGCTTTTTCATCGGAACACCGGCATCCATCAAAGACAAACAAGAACCGCAAACCGTTGCCATGGAAGAAGAACCATTGGATTCCA
>JAGBRF010000146.1 GCA_017632555.1 Alphaproteobacteria bacterium
ACCGTATCAGGTTCTTTGCATATCGGTCATATTATGAGTTATACACATACTGACGTTAAAGTGCGTTGGCAAAGAATGAACGGAAAGTCCATTTTCTTTCCGATTGGTTGGGATGATAACGGGTTGCCGACCGAGCGCCGTGTTCAAAATTATTATGGTGTTGCTTGTAATCCGGATTTGCCGTATGATCCGAACTTTAAACCGGAACACGTTGAAAATGTCAAAGAATTAAAGGAAATTTCCCGTAAAAACTTTGTGGAAACTTGTTCTTTGTTGACGGATAATGACGAAAAAGTTTTTGAAAATATCTTCCGTAAAATCGGCCATTCTTACGATTGGTCATTGAAATATTCCACAATATCCCCGACCGCAATTAAAATCAGCCAGGCATCCTTTTTGGATTTGGTTAGAAAGGGTTTGTGTCGTTCCGTTGAATCGCCGACTATGTGGGATATTGACTTCCAATCTGCCGTGGCCCAAGCGGAAATTGAGGATCGTGAAATGTCTTCCTTCTTCCATGATATTCGCTTTGGCGTAGAAGGGGAACCCGATACATACTTTACAATTGCAACAACCCGTCCGGAATTTTTGCCGGCTTGTATTGCCGTTGTTGCGCACCCTGATGACGAACGTTATAAAAAATACTTTGGCAAAAAGGCCATCGTTCCATTGTTTGATATTCCTGTTCCAATCGTTCCGTCAGAACACGCCGAAATGGACAAAGGAACCGGTATTATGATGGTTTGTACATTCGGTGACGCAGCGGACGTTGCTTGGTGGAAACAATCCGGATTGCCGATTAAACAAATTATCGGATTGGACGGACGCATTATTAAACAAGAATACGGCAAGGGCAATTTTGTTTCCTTGAACGTAGAAAAAGCCAAGAAATATTATGATGAAATCGCCGGATTAAAAGTAAAACAAGCCCGTGCAAAGATTGTTGAATTTTTACGTGAAAGCAAAGACTTATTGGCAGAACCTAAACCATTAGTTCACCCTGTAAAATTCTATGAAAAAGGTTCTCAACCATTGGAATTTGTATCATCTCGTCAATGGTTCATCGATATCTTACGTTTCAAACAAGATTTGATTGAACAGGGACGTAAAATCAAATGGTATCCGTCTCACATGCAAAGCCGTTATGAAACTTGGGTTGACGGATTAAATCAAGATTGGTGCATATCTCGCCAACGTTTCTTTGGTGTTCCGTTCCCGATTTGGTATAAATTGGACGAAAACGGCACCCCGGATTACAACAACCCGATTTTCCCGGACGTTTCCAGATTACCGATTGACCCGATGATTGATGTACCGGAAGGTTATACAGAATCTCAACGCGGACAAAAGGGCGGATTCATTGGTGAAAAGGACATTATGGATACATGGGCAACATCTTCCGTCACACCGCAAATTGCTTTGGCAATTGCACCGGAAGGCCACCATATTTCATTACCATTTGACGTACGTCCGCAAGCACATGACATTATTCGCACTTGGGCGTTCTATACAATTATGAAGGCCTTTGCAAACGAAAATACAATTCCTTGGAAAGAAGCCCACATCAGTGGCTTTGTGTTGGATCCGGACAGAAAGAAAATGTCCAAATCCAAAGGTAATGTTGTCACCCCGATGGCACTGTTGGAAAAATATTCTTCCGATGCTGTTCGTTATTGGGCGGCTCGTGCCAAATTGGGTATTGACGCTTTGTTTGAAGAACAAGTTATGGAGCAGGGCAAAAAGCTTTGCATGAAAATGTTTAATGCTTCTCGCTTTGTGTTTAACATTGTTGAACAATCCGGCGTTGATGTAAATGCAAATTACATTGCAAATATTACAAACGAATTGGATAAAGCTTGGATAAGCAAAATTTGCGATGCCATTGACATTTCAAGAAAGGCATTTGAAGTAAATGATTATTCTTTTGCATTGGAAACAACGGAACATACATTCTGGGATTTCTGTGACAATTACTTGGAAATTGTCAAAGGCCGTGCATACAGCGATAATCCGACTTCCGCAGTATCAGCTTTGATGTTATCAATTGATTTATTCTGCAAAATGTTTGCTCCGTTCATGGTATTCATTACGGAAGAAGTTTATCAAGCTCGTCCATGGGGCAAAAACACAGGATCCGTTCATACAGAAACTTATCCGAAGTCAAGTGATTTTGCGTCTTTGAAAGCGGATGAAACATTGTATAACAAAGTCGTTTCCATGGTTGAATTAGGACGTAAAGCAAAAGCCGATGAAAAACGTTCTTTGCGTACACCGATTATGACTTTAACTGTTTCAGCAAATCAAAAGACAATTGACGCTTTGCAAGTGGCTTTGGGCGATATTGAAAATGTTTTGAACATTAAAGATCACAAAGTATCCTTTGAAGCAAAAACAGATGATTTGCAAATAACCAACTGCATTTTGGGTGAAGACGAACCCAAAAAGCCAAAAGCGTAAAGTACTTTTTGAATTAAAAAACTCCCCCTTTCAAACGAAGGGGGATTTTTTTATGGGTTATCATTGAGCCCAACCACTGCTTCGCCAACAGCGACCAATTTTACCATTTTCTGTATCAACCATTTGAAAACTTCCATTGCACTGAGTACAGGTAGATTCGTCTAAACCATAGATAAAATGAGATCCTGTATTGCGATGACAAGTTGTTGTACTGCAACTACCTGTTGTCCAATTAACTGTTCCTCTGCAATAGAAACAGCCTCCATCAAAATGATAATGGTTAGGAATCTTTTCACAATCGTCTTTTGGAACATCGCCCCAAAAATAAGTAACATCATTCAAAACTGGAAGACATTGACCATC
>JAGBRF010000147.1 GCA_017632555.1 Alphaproteobacteria bacterium
AAGCTATTATTGATTTGTTACAGCAATCTGACAAAAAAGTCGTTGTTCAAAAGGAAAACAACATTCAACACATTATGCAGAGAGCAACCGCTTTGGTAAGATGCTAACTAACAGAAAGGAGTTATCATGGGACTTTTTAAAAACATAGCAAATCTTTTCAGATCTGAACCGGAGGAATTTGACAGCCCGTTTTCTGCATTGATAGATGATGCAGACAGAGAAAAATTGGACCGATTAAATGAAATACAAAGACATTACGCTACCAGTCCGTTTGTTGCTTTGTTAGATGATAAAACATTGGATAAACTATACCGCATGAAAGATCGTTATACCGATCCTATGGCCGCATTAAACGCTGACGACACAGAAATATCAATTGACCGCGTCAAAGAAAAATTAGCATCTGAATTACAAAAATTTCATAATGTATGCAATGGTGCCGGAACACCAAGTTCAACCCCGAAAGGATTGAGTTTTATCACGGACGAAATTGAAGATTATGAAAAGAAAAAATATACTTTTGCTCAAAATCTTTTCGAAAAAAGTTATCCGGAAATGGTTGAGGATGTTTTTGAAATCATTGATAAATATCCGAAAATACCTT
Organism: Alphaproteobacteria bacterium; assembly: GCA_017632555.1. The sequence goes on from JAGBRF010000147.1 coordinate 605, forward strand.
ACGCCGATGATAAAAAATATTTTTCAAGATTCCGTCATGACGGCAACCCGTTAGGCGTGATAAAAGATTATGCTTCCTATGCGGATGAATTGAAAGAGTGCGGTTTTAATAAAGCCAAATGGGAAAAACGGTATGGCAAATACAAAAAAAATTCTTTATTGGATAATCCTCAAACCGTTCCTTTGGCAGAAGTCTTTGCAACATTCTTGGCACGCAAAGCCGTTGAATTGCAAGATTTAGGATCTATCCGTGATTGCGTAAGGGCTTATGCTCATTACAACGCAAATCGTATTATAGAAGACGGTTTTAACACGCCGGTTATTGTTCCGATGGCGTTCAAAGACCCGCATTTTAAATCTTTGTTACAAAAAAGCGGCGAAACAGACACTTTACCGCTTTTGGAATCCGACACAATACGTAATTGGTTATTGAATGAAAAAAGTGCGAAAAAATCTTTTGATGTACCGCCTTTGTTACAAGAAGATTGGGAAAAAATCTTTGAAAAATGGGATTTTCCGGAAATTAAAAATGCCGTTCGTGGCGTGGACAGTGAAGCTTCCATTGAACAAATGGAACAATTTAAAGCTTCATCAAAAGCAAATGCCGTTGGAAAAGCAGATGGTATCTTTGTTGACGTTGATGACACTTTATTTCATTTTGGCCGATATTTTGCAAAAAGCTTGTATGACAGTTTGCTTTCCATAAAAGATGAAGAAAAAATAACCATTTTCACCGGTGGTGATATCGATAATGTAAAACAACGTTTGCAAAAAGCCGGCGTTGATCCGAATACTTTCCCGATTGAAAGCAAAGAAAAATATCGTAATCACTTATTCACGGGCTATATTATCGATGACATCAAACCGGAACATCAAGCTTTTTGGATGGAAGACGATGATAAATACATCAATGCAAATTCCGGTGATGTCAACTTCTTCGAAAAAGCGGTTAAAAAACATTTGGCAGACAAAAGCAAACCGCTTGATGTCGCTCTTGCCGAAACAAGGAAAGAAGCAAACAAAAAGGACTTTTTAATCGAAGAGATGTTAAACGAAAAAAGTCGATAAAAATTTAAAAATCTTTCTGTATCACGCAGAAAGATTTTTATTTTTGAACGAATAATATTTATGCAACAAAAAAGTTGTTATCGTTGCAAAAATCAAATACACAGCTTGCGCTGACCACAAAGGCCAACCGAAATACATCAACGTGCTTATTATCGGGGCGTTCGTGGCATAAATAAAAAAGTAAACTTGCAAAGCGCGTACGTATTCTTTTTGCCAACGTCCGTGACTTTGAAAAACATAATATCGCATTGTGACAAAGGACAAATTGACCGTTATTGCATATTGAATAATTAAAGCAATATTGGCAATAATCTTTTTATCATACGGCAAATATTCCCCGAAAAGATAATTCAATACGTTCAACAATAAATATGCAAAAACCGTATTGAATCCGCCGACCAAAACAAATCGGGTCTTTTCAGGAATTTTAAACCATATTTTTTCAGCCCATAAATAAAGTTTTTTAATTGTATTCATAATGAATTCCCTTTTTTGTATTTCGTATCACAATTAAAATTGTTTGTCCAGCCAAATAAAACTTGCTCATTATAAAAAAAGGGTTATAATGTTCTTATTCAACACAAACAAAAGGAGAAACTACATGACAAAATATCGCATTATCGGAAACATGACAGGCAATTCAATGGACGCTATCGATTTGGTATTGACCGAATTTGACGGCGATAAAATGACAGATATTTGCTCTTTTTCCCAACCTTACACAAAGAAAATGCAAGAAAAAATGGAATCCTTGCGCGCCAAAGTCGGCAATAAGACAAAAAAAGAAATTTTGGCTTTGCCGGAATTCAAATCTATTCACGATGAATATATCAATCAAGTTGCCAAATGCGTGAACGATATGTGCAAAAAATACAAGTTGGATAAAAAATCCATAGACGCAATCGGTTTTCATGGTAAAACATTGGATCACAATCCCCCTTCCCGCGCCAAAGTGGAAAAAACAAAACCATACACTTTACAAATCGGTTCGGGGAAAATGTTGGCCGACTTGACGGGCATTAAAGTTGCTTATGATTTTCGTTCTGCGCCTTTAATGGCGGGTTTTGACGGCGCGCCGTTGGTACCGCCACACAATGCCCACATTGCCGCAACGGAAGGTGACGGTTGCTATTACAACGGCGGAAACACGTCCAATTTTGCGTGGATTGTTGACGGTGTTGCCATGCTTGGTGCTGATGCCGGTCCGTTTAACGAATACATAGACAATTTTATCCGCAACAATACACCGGACAGTTATGATGTTGACGGCAAATATGGTAAAAAAGGCAAATTGAATAAAGACTTTTTGCAAAAATTATTTGATATCGGACGTGATTATTACGAACGGGCTTTACCGAAATCGGGCGACCCGCAGTATTATCATAAAGACAAAGTATTTGAAACAATCAAATCCAAAAAATTATCAATCAATGATGCCGTTCATACAATGGAATACTTTGCGGCTTACATTGCCGTTCAAGCATTGACATTGACGGATAAAAAAATCAAATTACCGCCTGCAATTATTTTGTTCGGCGGTGGTTGGAAAAATCCCGTTGTCAGAGAAAGCTTTGACGCTTTAATGTCTGGAAAAGGTTACGTTTTACCGGAACATAAATCCGCTTTTGATACTTTCTTAAAACGTTTCAAATCAACGCCGACAGTTAAATATTCCAACTTTGGCGAAATGATGGAAGCTCGGTTGTTTGCGGATTTGGCACGCTATAAATTGGACGAAAAAGCTTGGGAAATTCCCGAAATTGTCAAAGCGAAAAAGAAAATCATTTGTGGTGTCGTTGCCAAACCGAATGCCAGACGCAAATCATATGATGATATGGTCAATTTGGCGGCAAAAGGTTGGTAAGGTGAAATAGCAACAAGGAAATTATTGAAAGGAAAAACCAGATGAAACTGAATTTGGTTGCGGCCCCCAGCCCCGACTTTGAAGACAGAAAAGACACCGTTCAATTTATTATCATTCATGCGACGGGTTGCCAAACATTAGGGGAAACCTTTGATTGTTTGGCCAGACGGCACGTCAGCGCCCATTATGTGATTGACAGGGACGGCACCGTTTACGGATTAGTCGATCCCGATAAACGTGCTTTTCATGCCGGCGTATCGGATTGGGAAGGATATTGCGAACGAACAGGCTTTAAAGGATTAAATGATGCCAGCATCGGTATAGAATTACAGTGTCCGCCCAAAGAAACTTTGGAAAGCGGAGAAGTTTGCAAATTCGACAACTTTTCCAACGACCAAATCGCCGCTTGTATAGAGCTTTGCAAACGTTTAATGCGCATTTATAACGTTAAACCGGAACATATTTTACGCCACAGCGATGTTGCACCGAACAGAAAATACGATCCGGGCGAAACTTTCCCATGGAATATCTTCAAAAAAAAGTTGGAAAACGCGCAAAAAAAAGCTTGCATAAACGCAAATGATATGGTACGATAAATAATAGGTTATAAGGTTGCAAATACTTTGTTTTTTGCAAGGGTTTAAAAATATGGAGGAAAAATAATGGCAAGCAAGCCTGTTCTTGTAGATGATGATGAAGAACTTTCACCGGATGAACAAATCGAAGATTGTGTTAAATACGGAGAAAACTTTATGTTGTTCGGCCTTAGTGGCACGGGTAAATCTCAACGTGTAAAACAAGTTGATCCGGATTTGACTTCTCTTACACTTGTCAGCAATATGTTGCCGGAACAAGTTATCGGAAAAATGATTTTCCCGGAAGGTTTTAAGGAAGAATCATTAGACGATCCTAAATGGTTCAAAGAATATTTCAGCGAAGAATCCGGCAGACGTCCGCCTAATTGGTATTTACAAACAGAAGGTGTGTATAATGTCGGCGCACGTTGGGTTGCTCCGGAATGGTATAATAAACTTGTGGAAAAATGTGCTAAAGAGCCCGATAAAAAACACGTTTTGTTCATCGATGAAGTGACAAACGCCGGACCGCACACGCAATCATTGATTTATCACATTGTTTTGGATCATTCTATTGCGCCAAACCAAGGTAAATTGCCGCCTAACTGTGTTGTTGCTCTTGCCGGTAACAATAAAAGCGAAACATCCGCTTCTCGTGGATTGCCTGCTCCTTTGTTCAGACGTCTTTCCAAAATTTACATTGAAACGGATATGTCCACAACAAAAGGTAAAGAAAATTTCAAAGATTGGATTAAATGGGGTTCTGAAAAAGAAACCGGACCAAAAAACAGAAAAGAAACCGAAAGCGGAAAACATGATGGTGAAATAATCGATCCGGAAAGAACTCGTCTTCATCCGTTGGTTCTTAATTTTGTGGCTTCAAGAGCTGAAAAATTGTTCTATACACCATGGGATGAAAACAAAGAAGATAAATATGCGCTTGACCCTCGTATTTGGGAAAAGGTATCCGATACCATGGAAAATGTATTTCTCGCATCAATCTCGGATGTCGGAGAGGAAAGGGATATCCATCCCAAGGACAAAAAAACGGCAGGACATCGTCTGGCCCTGCTGGCAAGAAAACATGTATACGATGAAAACATACTGGCTGACGCGCCGCGAGCGGAAAAAGCCGAGGCACAGAATGGCCAGATCCGTATTGCCTTCAAAAACAGCGGAAACGCACTGTACTTGAGCGGGGATCCGATCAGCGCACTGACGCTTAAATACCGGGGCACTTCCGTTGATTATACAGCTTCAGTAAGTGGCAGCCAGCTGCTTATCAGCATCGAGAGAGACATAAAAGGGCTTATTTCTGTGGAATTTGC
>JAGBRF010000148.1 GCA_017632555.1 Alphaproteobacteria bacterium
GGCAACAATACCGACAACGCCTTGATGCCAACCGTTTCCGCGCACCAAAATAAACGGATTACCTTCGTCAATATCTTTTTGCGCCTGCACAATGGCTTCCTGCAAAACTTCGCCTTCGATTTTCCGGCGCAAAATGTTCAATTCTTCCAATTCATTGGCTATCATCGCCGCTTCAACTTCATCAAAAGTCGACAACAACCGCATTCCCAAATCGGACTTACCCACACGCCCGCCGGCGTTGATACGCGGTCCCAAAATATATCCCAAATGATAAGAGCTGATTTTTTCATGTATTTTGGATATTTTCGATAAAGCCTTTAATCCGATATTTTTATTGGCCAAAACCTGTTTCAATCCGCTTTTAACAAACAACCGATTGACGCCCTTTAACGGCACAACATCGCAAACCGTACCAAACGCAACCAAATCCAACCATTGACGCAAATCCGGTTCTTTGATTTTATCATCATAAAAACCGCGTTCACGCAAAATTTTATTCAAAGCAACAACGACCAAGAAAACAACACCGACAGCCGCCATTGAATGACACGGGTGTTTCGGATCTTCATCAAGCCGTTTCGGATTGACAACAGCATAAGCGTTTGGCAACATACGTTCCGGTTCGTGATGGTCGATAATAACAACGTCCAAACCCAACTTTGTCCCAAAGTCAATCGGTTCAAAAGCGGTCATTCCGCAATCGACGGTTGCCACCAATCGAATACCGGCATCATAAAATTCCTGCATTTTTTTGGAATTAGGGCCGTATCCGTCATCTCTGTCCGGAATAAAGACACGACTTTTTATGCCGATACTTTGCAAAAACAGTTTTAATAATGCGCTGGACGTTGCACCGTCCACATCATAATCGCCCATAATACCGATAACTTCGCCACGTTCAACAGAATCGGCAATTCTTTCAGCCGTTTTTGTAACGTCTCTCAACGTTTCCGGATTTGGTAAATCATTTCGTAAAGTCGGAGATAAGAACCGGTCTAAATTTTCAATTTGGCGAGAAACCAAAATGCGCGCCATAACTTCCGGTAAATCATATTGTTGAGCAACCCGAACAATTAAATCTTCGTCCGCCGGACGATAAATCCACTTCTTCTTTGATAAAGACTCTTCAACACCTAACACAACCATTTTTTATTCCTTTTCGTACTGACAATTTCATTGTAAGCCCAAAAAGAAATAAATTGCAAGGACTTTTTAATTTTTTATGTGCGGATTATCGATATTCTTTGAATCATTATGCTTTGCGACAACGGCCAAAGACTTTGTTACGGACTTTTGCGGTAAGGAAATCATCTTTTCCATACAAGCATTAAAAGTGCTTTCCAGTTCGTCAAACATAAAAGAATAATAATTTTCTTTGCCTTGGTTTTGATCCAATCTTTCCAAGCTGTCCAAATATTCGCCTCTTTTCTTCGGACGAATAACAATCGGGAAATATTCATTTCTCAACAAATTATAATTCATCAACAAACGACCTGTTCGACCGTTTCCGTCAATAAACGGGTGAATTGAAACAAATCGTCTGTGCATATCAAAACTTTCCAACACAACTTCTTCTTTGGAATTATTGACTTCATCAACTAATTCGGACATTAAAACAGGAACTTTAATCGCTGACGGCAAAACGGTTGTCGAGTTTAATAAACGCACTCTGTCATGACGATAAAAACCAGCTTCCCAATCGTTGATTTCCTTCAACATCTGCTTATGTAAAGATAAGATGAATTCTTCCGAAAAAGGCGCTTTCATAGCAATTGCTTCCATCATCAAATAAAATGCATCATGATGGTTTTTATCTTCCAAAGCATAAACACGTGCAATATCTTCATCGGTTGCACCCATACGCTTTGCCTGTAAAGTTGTGGAATTTCTGCGTTCTAAAGAATTTGATGTGGAAATCAATTGATCTTCCAACCATTCATGATACTCTTTTTCATCTTTCAAATTCTTATACGCGCGGTTATATTCTTCTTTTTGCAATTTTATCCGAGCAATGCGTTCTTCTTTTGTCATGATACCCTCTTTA
>JAGBRF010000149.1 GCA_017632555.1 Alphaproteobacteria bacterium
ATCATTTTCAGAAGTACGATTACCACCACCAGTCATATAACCACCCAATATGACTGTCAGATCCGTTGGCACAACTTTTGTTCCGTAGTTTTTAATAACATCCAGTTGCCCGTTTCCGTTTTCTTCGTCACCCCAAATTTGCTCTGCTGTTAAAAATGTAAAATTCGGCATATTCCTCTCCTTTTTACGTTCTGCCAATACGTTTTTTTGCCAGTAAAGAAAAAAGACCTTTTTTCCTTTTTTCCTGAGCTTCAATCAATAATTTTTCAATGTCCTTGCGGTTGTATTCTTTCGCCATATCCAGTGCGGTTTTGCCTTTTCGCGCTATGTTGGTATTTGCGCCGGCATCAAGCAATTTTTGGACAATTTGGGTATGTCCTTTTATAGTGGCGGCCATCAACGGCGTAAATCCCATAGAGTTTTTATGATCTATGTTGGCTTTATTATCAATCAACAATTGGACAAGTTCCGCTTTTCCGGTAAATGCCGCAAACGATAACGGCGTATTATTATGTCCATCCGGTTTTTTCATATTTATCCGGGCACCCCGTTTCAGCAAAGATTTTGCCTTTTCCACCATTTGAGCTTCGGAATCTTTTTCAAAATCAATCGTTTGCCAAGAATCTTCCCAAAAGGACATTTTCCATTCATCTCTTAATTCTTCCCGTTGTTTTTGTGCTTCGGGGGTGTTTTCCAACAATTTTGCAAATTCTTGGCGTTTTTTTATGACGGCAATATTGTATGCGGTTTGTCCTTTGTCACTTTTTATATCGATATTGGCGCCGGCAGCGACTAATCTTTTAGCCTTTTCTATATTATCCCCAAAGTGTACAGCCAACATTAAAGGCGTATATCCCGCTACTACTTGCGTATCCAACTTAAGATCCCTTCTTCTTAAAAGCAAATCTAATGTTTGCGTTTTATCAGTGTCAGCAACAGCGCAGGCTAATGCAGTAGGTTTCATTTTGTGTTCCAACACTTGTTCGTTGATATCAACGTCTTTATGTTTCAGAAAAATTTCCACTAATTCCGGCTTATCGATACAATACAAAAAAGCAGAGGCGCCTTCTTTGCTTTTCAAGTTTACATCAATATCTTTACGTTCCAGCAAAAGTTCCAAAATTTTTTTTGCGTTTTCTATTTGTGTCGGCCAAGAAACACGATGTAATGCAGCCATTCCTTTGTTGTCTTGTTTGTTGACGTCAATATCTTTTGCGTTCAGTAAAGTTTCTACTATTTCTACTTCTCCCTTTTCAACGGCAGCTAACAATGCGGTGTATCCGGTCCTGTTTTGTATCAAGTTTACATTTGCACCGGCGGCAAGTAATTTTTTTACAACATGAGCATATCCGAATTCGGCGGCTTTAATCAAAGGCGTAGCACCACTTTGGGGATCTTGCATATTTACATCTACACCCAGATTGATTAAATCATTTACTGATTTCAAAATCTCTCTTTCAGTAACATGAGAGTTTTTATAAATAGATCTTTTCCAAGTTTCTTCCCAGCTGTTTTTATCCATTTTGGCTCCTTCCTTTACCGTTTCATAAGGAATATTATACCATATTTTAAAAGACAAGTCAAAAATTCTTGCATATTTTTTGCTTTTTTCTATACTGGAACTATGAAGGTTTTTATCAACGATATATCCCGAATTTCCGATGAACAATTATCCAAAGCAACGGATTTTTTGTCGGCGGAAGAAAAGGAACGTTTAAAGAATATGATTTCCGTTAAACGTCAACGGGAATTTATTTGCGGACATTTTTTGTTGCGTAAAATTTTAAGCGAAGAATTAAAAATGCCGACCATTGAAATTAAAACATTAAAATCGGGCGCTTTGGTGTTGGCGGATACGTCTTTGGGTTATATCAGTTTGGCACATTCTTTTGATAAAGTCGCAATTGCTTTTTGTTCCAATCCGGTCGGTATTGACGTGGAAAAAATGCGTGCAAAAGATAATTACAATGCTATTTTGGAACAAATTGATTCCGTAAAAGATGCCCAGTCTTTGATGCAGCAGGGGGATTCTTCGCAAAATGCGTTTTTCAAATTATGGACACGCAGGGAAGCATTTTACAAGATGTCGTCAGTGTGTGAACAAAGCGTTTTGGACAAGACTTTCTTTTATTATTTTGAGCAAAATGATTTTATGTTTTGCGCCGCTTCTACTGTGCCACAACAAATTCAATGGAAAAATATGAAAAGTATTGACAAAATCATCTGAATCTGCTAGAATGCTTTCCACTTAACGCTTGCGAAAGGTTTATAAAATGGCGAAGAAAGCACACACACCAGATTCTTTGTGGAATTATTTTTCCGGATATGAATATGATTCCAGAGTGTTGGAAAAAATCGGTTTAATGAATGATGATGAATACATCGAGTTTATAAAGGCATATTGTGCGGAAAAAAACATTTCGTTGCCGAAAGATTATTTTTCTTTTATACCCCAAGAATTATCAAAATTTATTCAAGTTCGGCCTGAATTCAAAAAGCCGATCAATCTGTTGGCGCATGCCATGTTGCCTTTACAAATAAAGCGTTTGGAATTGGGCAAAAATTTGGTTTCCAAAGACACAAAAGAAGAATTTTTTGCGGATATTAAAAAGAATATAAAAACCGCTAAATTCAAAACAAATAAAGAATTTCGCTGGTCTGTTTATTTGTCGTTGATATCAGGAACCGTTAAAGCATTAGAAGATGAAAAAAACACAGAAGGTAAATCGGCTTATACAGCGGCGTGTAAAAAAGCAAAAACGCTGAATACGGAATTGCGTAAAATCATAAAAGGCGTTGGGGAATATTTCTTATCCCAAGAAACCGTATGGTTTACCCGCGATGATGACGAAGGAAACTTGCAACCGGCTTTTTCGAATATTTCGAAATTGTTTGATTCTTCCGTGTCGATGTTGAGCAAAGACGATATTTGGAAAAAGGAAAAAGATATCATAAATTTGGCGGCAAAGGCCGTTATTTGGCACCCGTCAAAAGCTGTTGATGAAAAAGTGGGATTGTTTGATGCCGTCATTGACTTGAAAGACAGAGTGGATACTTGGAAAGACATCGAAGATTCTGAACCGCATGTATGGGAAGAAAAATTAAAACGTGAAGCTCGGGAAGCAAAAGCGGATAAAATACAAGATAATATGACATATTCTTCCTTGACCGGTGCCGGTGTTTGCTTTGATTTATTCTATAATTTGGGATTGATTGATTCAAAAGAATTGATGGCCATGACTGTTGCGTGGGCTTTGACTATGCACCAAATTTCCAAAGCTCAAAAAGGTGAAGCACAAGAACAACAACCCGAAGATGAACCGAAGGATATGGAAGGAATGGATCCGGACGAAGCCAATCCGGAAGTAAAAAAGGAAACAATCGAAGGCAGTAGTGATTTCCAAATTCCGTTATCCCCTTGTCAATTAAGACAAATCGCCATTGACATTTCCGAAAGATTGAAAGAACAGGATTGTTTCAAAAATTTCGACTTAAAAACGGGTTTGAAGATTTTGGGTATGATTTCGCCCATTGTCTTTTTGAAAGTTTATCAGTTGGACGATTATTATTTTACGGAAAATTCAGCAAGGGATTTAAGAAGAGAAAAATTCAGATACAGAAAGCCGTTGGCTAAATGGAACGACCTTCAAAAAATGGTTTATTTATCCGCTTTTATTTGTTCAACAGTTCAGGATTTAGAAGACGAAAAAACACCGCATTCTATCAAAGATGCTAAGGATACACAAGGTAATTTGGAACGCATTTTGGAAGGTGTCCCTGAATATTGGTTCAGAAATTATCTTGACAGAATAAATTATACTTTTGCCCAAAAAGGAACCGATGCCGATTTGAATTGTGCAAAGGTTATATTGGACGATGTATCTCAATGTTTTGATGCGGATGATTTTTCCTTTGAAACAAAGGATCTTCCGGCTCGTTTGTCCGAAATGAAAAATTTGGCTTGTTTGGCAATTTGCATAAATCCGAAATGGGATGTTGACGAAAAAGACGAATTTTTAGATAATGTTGAAAGTTTGGGAATAAAATCTGTTCCCCATATCGTGATAAAACATTCACGTCCCGATGATAACAGAGGAGAAGAAAAAACGCATGAGTAAATTATTACTTGTTTCATGTTGTGCGCCGTGTTCGTGTGCGGTTATACATCATTTGGCTAAACAAGGAAAAAATTTCAGCGTTCTTTTTTATAATCCGAACATTCGTCCTTTATCCGAATATCGCAAGCGTGCTGATGAAAACAAACGTGTTTGCGAAAAATACGGTGTTCCGTTTATTGAATTGGAATATGATAATGACCGTTGGTGTTCGCTGACAAAGGGATTGGAAGCCGAACCCGAACAGGGAAAACGGTGTGATATTTGCTTTCAAATGCGACTTGAAAAAGCATTCAAATACGCCAAAGAAAATGGGTTTGACAGTGTCACCAGTGTTTTGGGATTTTCGCGTTACAAAGATTTTGACCAAGTCAATCGTGCGGCCGTGCGGGCAGGGGGCGAAGGTTTGTATGATATGACAAACTGGCGTAAAGGCGGCCTGCAAGAATTATCGCAGGCGTTAAAAGAAGAATTATCTTTATACAATCAAAATTATTGCGGTTGTAAACCCAGAAATTAAAAAACATCACAGAAAAATCATAAGACCTTTCTGTGATGCTTGTTTTCCGATAAACACTTATTTTGTTTTATAAGTTCTGTTTTCGTTGATGTTGATTTCGTGATAATTATTATTTGCGTTGATAGCGCGTTGTACTTTCGTCACATCTTCCGCATTTTCAGCTGAATCATCAGGAACTTGAACAGTTTCCGTTACGGTTTTTGTTTCAACCGTTCCGCCGACAGTTGTTGTCAAATCACGTTTAACGGTCATTGTTTTCATCTTTTTCGGACGAACGACAGTTTCATCTTCGTGTTCGTAATCAACTTGTCCGCGGTATGGAGAATCACGTGTATAGTGGTTGTAGTTACAACCGCAAACAGCCAAAAGCAAAGCAAAAGAACTAATTAAAAGAGCTTTATTCATTGTTTATTCCTTTCTTTAATGTAAGACAGATTTATGCTAAATGCGTTTGAAAAAGAAATCAAGAAAAAAATATTGTCACAAAAAATTAACTTTATCTTCATATTGTTTTGTGTATGATAAGAAAAATTGAAAAACAAAAGGAAAGGTTTTTTATGAAAAAAGCATTGGTTTTTCCGGGACAAGGTTCTCAAATCGTTGGGATGGGAAAGGATTTTTATGATAATTTTTCCGTTGCAAAGAAAGTCTTTGACGAAGTTGATGATGCTTTGAATTTCAAATTGTCCGATATTATTTTTAACGGACCGGAAGAAGAATTGACAGCAACACAGAATGCGCAACCGGCTTTGATGGCTGTCAGTATGGCGATTTGGCGTGTTTTTCAGCAAGAAACGGGATTGGATATAACCGATTTTACGTATGTCGCCGGTCATTCTTTGGGTGAATACAGTGCTTTATGTGCCGCAAAGGCTTTGTCATTGTCGGATACGGCAAGATTGTTGCAACGGCGCGGAATTGCTATGGCAAAAGCCACCCAAATTCAAAAAGGTTCAATGGCGGCCATTTTGGGATTGAATATAGCTTCCGTTCAAAAATTGGCCGAAGAAACTCAAACTTTTGTGGCAAATGACAATTCAATCGGTCAGGTTGTTATCAGCGGTGCTTTCGGAAATATCGAAAAGGCGTGTGAAAAAGCCAAAGAAATGGGCGCAAAAAGGGCGTTGATGTTGAATGTTGCCGGTGCTTTCCATTGTCCTTTAATGCAAACGGCGGCCGAAGAAATGAAACCGATTTTGGACGAAGTTTCTTTTAATAAGCCCGTTATTCCGGTTGTTGCGAATGTTTTGGCCAGTTCGGTAAATGATGCCGAACAAATAAAACAATTGCTTTATAAACAAATAACCGGACAAGTTCGCTGGACGGAAACGGTTCAATGGTTAGAACGCCAAAATGTTGCGGAAATTATTGAACTTGGGGCGGGAAAAGTTTTATCCGGTTTGGTCAAAAAAACGTCCCCTGAAATGCAAGTTTTCAGTATAAATGATATTTTATCACTTGAAGAATTCAAAAAAACGATTTAGATATGATGAGTAAGAAAGGAAACTAAATGTTCAGATTAGATGGTAAAAAAGCTTTGGTCACAGGTGCTGCGGGCGGTATAGGTCGCGCAATTGTAAAAACTTTGCATGGATTGGGCGCTACGGTCGGTATTACGGATATCAGCAAAGAAGCATTAGATGCTTTTGCCGCCGAATTGGGCGATCGTGTTTTTGTTTTTGAAGCAAACTTGACCGATGGCGAATCGATTAAAGAATTAGTCAAGTCGGCAGAAAGCCAAATGGGACAAATTGATATTTTGGTAAATAACGCCGGCATTACAAAGGACGGTTTGGCTGTTCGTATGGCGGACGATCAATTCAAAGGCGTGTTGGACGTCAACTTGATTGCGCCGTTTATGTTAAGCCGTGCCGTTATGATGGGAATGATGAAACGCCGTTACGGACGCATTATCAATATGGCTTCGATTGTGGGTGTTATGGGTAATCCGGGACAAGCCAACTATTGCGCTTCCAAAGGCGGTTTGATAGCTATGACAAAGGCGATTGCCGCAGAAATGGCATCGCGTGGTGTGACTGCAAACTGTGTCGCACCGGGTTTTGTTAAAACAAGAATGACAGATGTTTTACCGGAAGATGTAAAAACAAAAATGTTAAACGCTATTCCGTTGGCACGCTTGGGCGAGCCACAGGATATTGCTAATGCCGTTGCCTTTTTGGCCAGTGATGAAGCCGGCTATATTACGGGGCAAACAATACATGTAAATGGGGGTATGGCAATGATTTAGTATGCTGTTTTGCATACAAATAAAAAAAGATATTTGACAAATATTTTTTTTCTGTGGTATAACACATTTATTCTTGAAAAAGAATCGTTGTTATGAATACAGTTTTTAACAATGTTATTGGTTTAATAAATTGAGGAATTAAAAAATGAGTGATATTGCTGAACGCGTAAAAAAGATTGTTGTTGAACACTTAGGTGTTGACGAAGGCAAAGTTGTTGATAACGCAAGTTTCATCGATGATCTGGGCGCAGACAGCCTCGACACAGTCGAGCTTGTCATGGCTTTCGAAGAAGAATTTGGTTGTTCTATTCCTGATAACGCTGCGGAAAAAATCCGCACGGTTAAGGATGCAATCGACTTTATTGAAAAGTCTGTTTAAGTCATTGTATAATTACCTCAAGCGCTTCTTCATTCGGATTATTTTTCGGATGATGACGCGCTTGCGGTGTCTTTATTTGATATCAATTTTTAATTATTAGGAAATAAAAATGCGGCGAGTCGTTGTAACGGGGATGGGGGTCATTTCTCCACTGGGTACGGATTTGAAGGAAAACTTTGAAAAAGTTACCAGCGGAAAGTCTGCTGTGCGAAGGGTGGAATCTTTTGATGTTTCTGCTTTCCAAAGCCAAGTGGCTGCACAGGTGCCTGTCGGAACCGAATTCGGACAATTCAATGTCAACGATTGGGTTTCCTTAAAGGAACAACGACACATGGATTTATTCGTCATATACGGTCTTGCGGCCGGTATGATGGCGTTGGCCGATTCCGGATATGAAGCCGTGACGGAAGAACAAAAAAATCGTTCCGGCGTTTATATGGGAACGGGTATCGGTGGTATTCAAACCATAGATGACACGTCACAAGTCTTGCATAACCAAGGACCACACCGTGTTTCGCCATTTTATATTCCGTCTGCTCTGTCAAATATGGCATCCGGTCGTTTGTCTATGCGTACGGGATTTCAAGGACCGAATACTTGCGTTGTTACGGCTTGTGCTACGGGAACACATGCAATCGGTGATGCAGCGCGTTTAATTCGCACGGACGAAGCCGATGTTATGTTGGCCGGTGGTGCGGAAGCGGCTGTTTGTCCGATGACTTTTTCCGGATTTGGTCAAGCACGTGCTTTGACAACACATTATAACGATACACCGGAAAGGGCTTCTCGTCCTTGGGATAAGGGGCGTGACGGTTTTATTATCGGTGAAGGTGCCGCCGCCTTGTTGTTGGAAGAATACGAACACGCTAAAAAACGCGGGGCACGTATTTATGGTGAAATTTTGGGTTATGGAATGAGCTCTGATGCTTACCACATTACAATGCCGGGTAATAACGGCGGTTTACGTGCTATGCGTAATGCGTTGAGACAATCCGGATTGAATGCGGCAGACATCGGATATGTCAATGCGCATGGAACTTCTACACCGGCGGGTGATATGGTGGAATTGGAAGCCATTAAGGAATTTTTCGGTGCCGATATTGACAAAGTTTCCATTTCATCAACTAAATCAACCGTGGGACATTTGTTGGGTGCCGCCGGTGCAGTAGAGGCTGTTTACAGCCTGCAAACATTGAATGCCGGTATTTTACCGCCGACAGTCAATTTGGACGATCCGGAAGATGGAACACAAGGCATTGATTTGGTTCCGAAAGTTGCCAAAGAAAAGAAAGTCGATGTTGTTTTATCAAATTCTTTCGGTTTTGGCGGAACAAACGGTTGTTTGATTTTCGGAAAAGTGTAATTTTTCACTCTTACTAAAAGCATTTGTTTTTTGCGATAAAGTTTGACCTTTGCGCAAAGCTGTGCTATAATTGTTGCTATGAAGGGAAAGATTAAATACGCAATTTTGGTAAAGGGTCGTTACAATGTATGTGAAATATGATAAAGATATAAATATATCAAAATGGATAAGGAGAGCTGGGTTTACCGGCGATGAGGATGAACAAATACCCACGGCATTGGTAATAGAGGCAATAGAGACCGAAGCAATGGCAATGGGCTTGGAAGAATATAAAAAATGGAATGCTTCTTGGGGTTCAATTAATTTGAAAAAAGACACCGATAAAGAAATTTTGTCAAAAGTAAATAATTTAATTGCTGATGGTGTAGATGTGAACTTGGAAACACCGGATGGACGTAAAAATGTGCCGTTATCTTTTGCTTCATATTATGGAAAGGCAGAATTAGTCCAGACTTTAATTGATAATAAAGCCGATATAAATCATCAAAACAGCATGGGCTATACGGCATTGATGACCGCCGTAGTAATGGGACATACCCAAGTTGTGAAAAAATTGCTTGACGCCGGTGCAAAGGTTGATATAGCCAGACATGGCAGAACGGCTTTGGATATGGCAAAAAAATGCGGAAGACAAGACATCGAACAATTGTTGATTCAAGCTCAGAATAAACAAAAAAATCTTGCTTTGTTGAGTAAAACGAGATATGTCGGCAATAGCATTTAGAAGAGAAATACCAAGTCTGATTTTTGGAATAATCATATAACTTATTGAAAAATAATGATATTTTTTTAAAAATATCGTTCCGTTTTTTTTTTTTTGTTGACAAATAGGGCGGTTTATGATATACTAACTCGTCATTAAGAAAGAAAAGAGAGTTTAGCAAAATGAATAATTACGAAGATACATGGGCAAAACTTGATTTAAGAAATTGTTCCGAAACGGATTTAATTAGAAATATTAAAGAATTGTTATCCGAAAATGTTGATGTGAATGTAAGGGATCGTTCCGGTCACACGTTTTTGATGCAAGTCGTATGTTTGAATAATAAACAGGCCACCGAATTTTTGATTAACCACGGTGCTGACGTGAATTTGAAAAGCAATAACGGTCAAACGGCGATAATGTTTGCCGCTTATTTCGGTTATTCGGAAATGATGAAATTTTTAATTGACCATGGCGCTGATGTAAATGCTCAAACCCAAATGGGTTGGACGGCATTGATGGAAGCTGCCCAAAGTGGTCAAGTCGAAGCGGTCAAAATTTTGATTGAACGTGGCGCCGATGTGAATATAAGCGACAAAGACGGTCACACGGTTTCAAGGTATAAATCAAACAAGGATATTAAAAAGCTTATCAAAAATGCAAATGAGATACGTGAAGCATATTTGAATGTTGCTACCCAAAAAAAAGCACCCCAAAAGAATGTTAAAAAAGTATCCAAACATTATCCGAAACTTATTGATTTGGGTAAGATGTTAGCAAAGGAATTTTTGTAAAATAACGCTTATCCGTCCGATAATAAAAAAGGTATGGACATTTTTATTTTTTTGACGTATAAGAAAAAAACAATAAGTTATTGCGACATCAAGAAAGGGAAAAAATGCGCATTCCTTGGTTGTTTTCCAGGTATTTGGCAAAAAAGTTTTTATTGACGTTTTTGGCGGTTTTGTTTGTTTTGGCCGCTTTGATTTTGTTGTTTGACGTCATCGATTTGTTGCGCCGTGCCGCTTCACGTGAATATGTCAGTTTCTGGGATGTCGTGCGGTTGGGACTGTTCAAGGTTCCGCAAACGTTGCCTTTGATTTTACCATTTACGATTTTAATTGCCGCCGTTATAACTTTCTTGTTATTGAGCAAAACACACGAATTGGTGATTGCCCGTTCGGCCGGTTTATCCGTTTGGAACTTTTTAACGCCTATTTTTATTACAGTTTCTTTAATCGGCATTATAAATATCACTTTAATCAACCCGTTTGCAACGGCGATGATACGGCGTTATCAGGTGGAAGAGGGTGAAACTTTGCGTAAGAAAACGGGTTTTTCGTGGAATGAAAAGGGGCTTTGGTTGCGTGAAAAAATGGGGGATACGCCCGTTGTTATTCATGCTGATGCTGTTCATCAAGACGGTAAGGATTTGAATTTAAAGGGCGTTTTGGTTTTGAATTTGAATGACGATGAAACGTTAAAAAAACAAATCGAAGCAAAAGACGGTGTTTTATCCGGTAAAACGTTTGTTGTCAATAACGGAGTTTCCTATGCACCGGACGGCACGCGTGAAGAGGGCATACAATTACATATTCCGACCCAACTGGATTTGGAAAAAATTATTCAAACGTTTGATGAACCGGAAGAAATTTCCTTTTGGAAATTGCCACGATTTATTCGCTTGTTAAACAGTGCGGGCTTTTCATCTTTGAAACACAGAGTGCATTTTTATTCAACGTTGGCTTCCATTTTTTACTTTATTGCAATGGTTTTTATTGCGGCTATGTTCACTTTATCGCCTAATCAAAGGCAGGGCGGTATTTTAATGAAAAGCGCCAATGCTGCTTTTTTTGGTTTTGTTTTGTTCTTTGTTTCAAAATTGACCAGTGCGTTGGGCGTTTCGGGGAACTTGCCAATCTTTTTGGCGGTATTCGGACCTTCCATTATTATGATTTTTGTTGCCGCCACCGTGTTGTTGCGTAACGAAGACGGTTAGTCCGTTTCTTTTAATGCTTGTACGGCGATTTCATACGAAAATCCGGCACGTCCCAAGACGGCCAAATCTTTTTGATACATTTCTTTTTGTTTATCGGCGGGGCGCAAGTATCCCAACTTTTTCTTTTTAACCAAACGGCGGGCAGAGTCCAAATCCATTTCTTCCGCCGAAGTTTCTTGTTCTTCAATCAGTCCGTTGATTGTATAGGGGTCAATGCCGTCTTGTTTTAATTTGCCGGCAATGTATCGGGTGGATTTACCGGCGCTTTGCAATCGGCGGAAAGTGTTTTCCGCATAACGTTTGTCATTGACGTATCCCAATTCTTGCATGCGATGAATAATGTTTTCAATCCAATCATTTGCTTCGGCGGGTACTTCTCCCAACTGCAATTTTGCACGCAAGACACGCCGTTGAAGCATACTGCGCAATTTAGATGTCGAACTTTCGTATCGTTGCAAATAATAAAGCGTGATATTTTCCAAACGTTTAGGCGTTATTTTTTTTATCATCTTGACAAAACCTTTCTTGCGGAGTATTTTAACGCAAAAACAGGAGACTTACAAATGAAAAAAATTCTTTTAGTTCTGACTTTGCTTTTGTGCGGTTGTATTCACAGTTATGATACTGCCCCGCGTATGAAAGATTACAGCCAAGTTCCTTTGTTGGAATTGCCGGTTTCTCGTATCAACGTTATTTCCGAAGTCGGACAAATGGAACGGTTGCCTCATGTGGAAAACCAAATGCCTTTGACACCAGAAAAGGCGTTGAAAGGGTGGGCTATTCGTTTGCGCCCGAATTACCAAAAAAAGCATAAAGCTGAATTTGTTATCGAAAAGGCGGAAATGATACGCGAAGATGCTCCCGAAAAAAACATATTTACGTATGATAATTATAAATATACGCTGTCTTATCAGGTGACTATTCGTATTTTGGACGAAAATGCCACAGTTATCAAAACAATGACGGTCACCGGTTATACATCACACAGATTACCGCAAAGGGCTTCGGTTATCCAACGCGACAATATGTTTGCGCAAATGTTGCGAGAAATGGAAGACCAGTTGGACGATCAAGTGCCACAGGAAATAAAGCAAAAATTACTTGACCCATAGGCCATAAA
>JAGBRF010000150.1 GCA_017632555.1 Alphaproteobacteria bacterium
CAGCAATCCAAGATGCTAAATTCGAAATCATTTTAAACCCCTCATATCTAGTATTTAACAACTTCATTCTAAACAAAAAAATAAAATAAGCAACTATTTTTCATCAAAAACTTGACTTTTTTTTCTTTTTGGGGCATTTTATCAACAATTGATTAAAGGATAGTAAATGGTAAAACAAGAAACTTTGGCAACGGTGCAATCTTTAAGCGCTGATAAATACAAGTACGGCTTTGAAACAGACGTACAGTCCGATGTTGCGCCAAAGGGATTAAATGAAGACATTATCCGCTTTATTTCGAATCAAAAAAAAGAACCCGAATGGTTGTTGGAATTTCGCCTGAAAGCATACGCTAAATGGAAAACAATGGCCGAACCGCATTGGGCAAAAGTAAATTATGACCCGATCGATTATCAGGATTTGTATTATTATGCGGCTCCTAAAAAACAAGAAAATCCAAAAAGTTTGGAAGATGTTGATCCGAAGATTTTGGAAACATACGAAAAATTGGGCATTCCGTTAAATGAACAAAAGGTGTTGGCCGGCGTGGTTGCTGTTGATGCGATTTTTGACAGTGTGTCCGTTGCAACGACTTATAAAGCCAAATTGGCAGAAAAAGGAATTATCTTTTGTTCAATGGGCGAGGCCGTTCAAAAATATCCCGAATTGGTCAAAAAGTATTTGGGAACGGTTGTTCCTTATACGGATAATTTTTTTGTTGCATTAAACAGCGCCGTTTTTTCGGACGGATCTTTTGTTTTTATTCCAAAGGGTGTTCGTTGCCCGATGGAATTGTCCAGTTACTTTCGAATCAATGCCAAAAATGCGGGACAATTTGAACGCACTTTGATTGTTTGTGAAGAAGATGCTTATGTCAGTTATTTGGAAGGTTGTACTGCTCCGCAACGTGATGAAAATCAACTTCATGCGGCGATTGTGGAAATTATCGTTTTGGACAGGGGCGAAGTTAAATATTCAACCGTTCAAAACTGGTACCCCGGTGACAAAAATGGTAAAGGCGGAATTTATAACTTTGTGACAAAGCGCGGTATTTGTCATAACAATGCAAAATTGTCGTGGACTCAGGTTGAAACCGGTTCGGCAATTACTTGGAAATATCCGTCTTGCATTTTGAAGGGCGATAATTCGGTTGGTGAATTTTATTCGGTTGCTTTAACAAATAATTATCAACAAGCGGATACCGGAACGAAAATGATTCACTTGGGAAAAAATACAAAATCCACGATTATTTCAAAGGGTATTTCTGCCGGCTTTTCAAATCAAACATATCGCGGGTTGGTCAAGATGGCATCAAATGCCGATGGTGCGCGGAATTTTTCAAAATGCGACAGTTTACTGATTGGTTCGAATTGCGGGGCTCATACCGTTCCGGTTCAAGAAAACGCCAATCAAAATGCCGTGATAGAACACGAAGCAACGACCAGTAAAATCAGCGATGAACAGTTGTTTTATGCGATGCAACGCGGGTTGTCCGAAAATGAAGCGGTTTCTTTAATCGTCAACGGTTTTTGTAAGGAAGTTATGCAACATTTACCGATGGAATTTGCTATTGAAGCAGGGCGTTTAATCGGTATCAGTTTGGAAGGAAGTGTCGGGTAATGGAAAAAGTCAGTGAAGATATTTTGAAAAAAGCAATCGCAACTTGGGGAAAACAGGCTCAATTGTTGATGGTTTTGGAAGAAATGAGTGAGTTGCAAAAAGAAATATTAAAAAACATCAACCGCGGAAAAAATAATGTCGATGAAATTATCGATGAAACGGCTGATGTTGAAATTATGTTGGAACAATTAAAATACATTTACGATATTCAAAAACAGGTCGAAGACAGAATCCCTGTTAAATTGGAAAAAGTAAAAGCAAGGTTAGAAGGTTAAAATGGCACTGTTAGAAATTAAAAATTTGAATGCCGGCGTTGGCGAAAAACAAATTTTGAAAGATTTTTCTTTTGAAATCGAAGCGGGAAAAGTTTACGCAATCATGGGTCCGAACGGTTCGGGTAAAAGCACTTTATCCAACGTGATTGCCGGCAATCCGGCATATGAAGTGACATCTGGAAAAATGATGTTTAAGGGCAAAGATTTATCCCAAATGACACCCGATGTCCGCGCTAATGAAGGTATCTTTTTGGGATTTCAATATCCGATTGAAATTCCGGGTATATCGTATGCTCAATTCTTAAAGCAAGCATTGACTTCCAAAATGAAATATTTGGGACAAAAACCGCTGGATGCCGTTGGCTATATCAAACGGTTAAAAGTTCGTGCGCAAGCTTTGGGTGTAACCGATGAAATGTTAAAGCGTCCGGTCAATGTCGGTTTTTCCGGCGGTGAAAAAAAGCGTATGGAAACATTACAAATGGCTTTTTTGGAACCGGATTTTTGTATCTTGGATGAAATGGATTCCGGATTGGACGTTGATGCTTTAAAGGTTGTTGCAGATGGTGTCAATTTGATGCGTTCCGAAAACAGATCGTTTTTGTTGATTACGCATTATGAACGTTTGTTGGATTTAATCGAACCTGACGTGATTTATATTATGGTAAATGGTCATATTGTGGACAAAGGCGATAAGTCTTTGGCCGGAAAGTTGGAAGAACGGGGATATGCAGACTATAAATAAAATCATTTCGGCCGGCGAAAAAGTAAGCGACATTTTGATGGGACAAAACGGATTGTTGGACGTTGTTGTCTATGAAGATGCGACTTATGATTTGAACCTGTTGCAAACGGGACAAACGTTAAAAGTCAAAGTCACTTTGCTGGGACAAAATGCAAACTGCACGTTGAAGACCGTTTATTTATCCGGAACAAACGCCGATAATAAAATCGAATTTGAAGTTATTCATGCCGTTCCTGAAACAAATTCCATTCAGGAAATAAAAGGAGTTGCCGCCGGTTTCGGTAAAGCCGATTTTTATGGTGTTATTCGTATGCCGCATGGCAGCCAAAAATGTGAAGGTTCTCAAAATCACAAAGCGTTGTTATTGTCGGACGATGCGGCTGTAAAATGCACGCCCGAATTGGAAATTTATGCAGATGATGTAAAATGTAACCATGGGTCCAGTATTGGCACTTTGGATGAAACGTACCTATTTTATTTAATGAGCCGTGGTATCGATAAAGCAACAGCACGTCAAATGCTGATTAAAGCGTTTTTGTTGTCCGATATGCCACAGGCTTTTGAAGTTGAAATTGATAAATGGATGGAAGCAAATGAACAAAAGTGATTTTCCTATTTTTACCAATAATCCGTCATTGATTTATTTGGATAATGCCGCTTCGGCACAAAAGCCGGTGCAGGTTATTGACGCTATGGAAAATTTTATGAAAAACCATTATGCAAATGTGCATCGTGGCACTTATTATTTGTCCGAAATGGCAACAATCGCTTATGAACACGCCCGTCATCATGTGGCAGAGTTTTTATCCGTTCGTGATAAAGACGTTATTTTTGTACGCGGAGCAACGGAAGCAATCAATTTGGTGGCTCAAACGTACGGACGGACATTAAAAGCCGGCGATGAAATTTTATTATCGGAAGCCGAA
>JAGBRF010000151.1 GCA_017632555.1 Alphaproteobacteria bacterium
ATTTAACACGAATAGCCGGTAATTTGGACAGCGATGATGATGCGCCGCGTTATCCTGCACCGGATTGGGAACCGGAAACAGGGTGGACGATTGACAAAGCTTTGGTGTTTGCTTTTGTTAAACAAGAATCCTGTTTTAACGAAAAAGCAAAAAGTTCCGTTGGCGCTATGGGTTTAATGCAGTTGATGCCGTCCAATGCGCGTGAAATTGCTCGCCGTTTGAAATTAAAGTGGGATCAAAAGAAATTGACCGAACCCGAATATAATTTGGCTTTGGGGCAAAATTATTTGGAATGGTTGATGAAAGATAAGCAAATTCAAAACAATTTGTTGTTTACGGCTGTTGCCTATAATTCAGGTCCGGGCAATTTGAATAAACTTAAAAACAAAATGAAATATAACGATGATCCGTTGTTGTTTATCGAAAGTATTCCGTTCAGGGAAACCAGAGGCTTTGTCGAACGTATTATGGCAAATTATTGGATATATCAAACATTGATGAATCAGGAAGTTTCGTCTTTGGATCGTTTAATCGAAGGTTGTTGGCCGTTGTATGTGACGCAAGATAATCCAATCGCTTGTGAAAAATAATTATTTTTGGAATTGTCCTTGTCCCCATGGGCGATTGAATGTACCGTCAGCCGATGTTTTAATTTTAATCTTGCCATCGTTGATGTATAATGTGTGTACGCCTTCTTGCCACAATTTTTTACGCGGAATACACAGCAAAGTTGCATTACATTTACCATGTGAATTTATAACAATGTCGGCGTTGTTTTTACCCGTCAAATCCACTTTTAAACCCTGAATTTCAACGGCGGAAGTATCTTTCATTTTCGGTGGTAAAATATCCGGGTTGATACCATTGTTTTCCAACCAAGAATGACGGGTTGATTTTTGTTGTTTTAATGTATTAAACGCAAAGGTGTCGCCTTGACGCACGGCAATCAATTTACCGCCTTGTCCGATGATTGCGTCCGGTGTCGTATATGTAAAAATGGAAAGTAATCCGATAAAGACGGGGACAAAACCCACATAACGAATACGGCTTTTGAATATTAACAACCAAACACTGCCCGATAAAATAAGGGCGTAACCCCACGTTGGAAAGGACGGAAGAAATACCGTAGAAGCGGGCAAGTTTGCAATTCCTTCTGTCAATTTATTGACTATTTTAAGTAAATAATCAACGCATAACAAAAAGGGTTTATCCAATCCGAAAGGCATCATCAACGTGGCGATAAAAAGCAACGGCATAACCAGAAAAGAAAAAATAAGGCTGATTAAAAAGTTGCCCAAGATACCATAATTATTGTATCGGTGGAAATAATGAACAGCTATGGGTGCGGTGGCAAAATGGGCAATTATGTTCATCAACAGGAAAAAGCAAATCGTCCCGATTATCCATTTTATCCAATTTTTGTGTGTAAAAAGTTTTTTGAAATAGGGTGTAAATGTTTCATATCCGCTGATCAGCGCCATAACGGCTCCGAACGAAAGGGCAAAACCGATACCGATAACGGCCTGCGGTTGAATAAGTAAAATCAAAAATCCCGCCCATACAACCGACCGCATGGATAAAGCTTGTCTGTCCGCCATGATGGCAATTAAAATAAAGGCAATCATTAAAAAGGAACGAATTGCCGGAATGCCCATTCCCGAAATCAGCAAATAAATAAATGTTAAAATAAGCGCTAACAAAGCACAAACTTTTTTGGTGTTAAAGCGTAATGATATGCTGGGGAATAAACTGAACAGGAAACGCAAAATTGCAAAAATGAAACCGGCAATAAGGCTCATATGAAAACCGGATACGGATAAAATGTGAACGATGCCGGCACTGGTGTAATTGTTTCGGGTCGTTTGTGAAATACCGCCTTGTTCGCCGGTGACAAGTGCGGCCGCTATGTCGCCGGTATCTTTTGACAAGACGTTTTTAATTCTGTTGAAAATGCTTGTGCGTATGTTTTGCAAAAAACTTTCTTTTGATTTTGAAATAATTTGCAATTTGCTGACGGAATAACCAACGGCACCGATTTTATCATAATAAGCCGAACGGGCATAATTATATCCGTTCGGATAAGATGCTAACATGGGCGGGGATAAAGTTGTTTTTAATGAAACGGTATCGCCAATGGTGGGAATAACATCTTGTCCATTGACGGAAACGCGAATGCGAACGGGATAATCCTCTTGGGGAATTTTATTCAACTTTAAGTCGGTCAAAGTCAATCGAATACCCGAATGGCGCCATTCCACCTTTTCGACTTTACCTTGCGTGGCGACAAATGAATATCTTTTATGAATAAAGGGGGATTGGGTTAAATTCGTTTGAATAATAATTCGGCAAACACCACCAAAGAAAAATAATGACAGCAGAAAAATTAAAGCCAAATTGTTTTTAGAACGGAAAAATAAAAATCCGATAATGCTTAAAATGAAAAAGCATAAAAACAACCAAATTTTCGGTTCAAAAGGAAGCGCAAAATAAAATATAATGCCCAAGGCAAACATAACGGGCAGGCATAAATTTATACGTTGTTCTTCTGCTTGTAAAAATTTTTGTGATATTCTTTCAAAATATTTTATAATTTTCTTTCCAATCATAAAAAAAGATGATATCGTTTTTTTATAAAAATAGCCAGTAAAAAATAATTAAGGATTTTCATGCTTATTCAAACATTGTTTTTATCCATAGTGCAAAGTATAACGGAATTTTTACCGGTCAGTTCGTCAGGTCATTTGATTTTGACGCGCTTGATTATGGGATGGGAAGAACAAGGTGCGGCAATGGATATTGCTTTGCATGTTGGGACTTTGTTGGCTGTTTGTGTTTATTTTTTCAAAGACTTGTGGCGTATGTTGATTGACTTGTTCAAAGGCGGTGCCGGTCGGCGTATGATTTATTTGTTGTTGGTGGCAACTTTTCCGGTTTTGTTGGTCGGATTTTTCTATGGTCGATACATCGAAATGGTGTTCCGTAATCCGTATATCGTTTGTGTTATGTTGATTGTATTTGGTGTTATTTTGTGGTTGGCGGATAAATACAGCGCCTCTGACAATCAAGTTAAGAAAATGAGTACGCTGGATGCTCTTTTTATCGGTTTGGCACAATGTTTGGCTTTTATTCCCGGGGTCAGCCGTTCCGGTATAACAATGACAATGGCTCGTTTTCGTAAAATCAATCGGTCGGATGCGGCTTATTTTACAATGTTGTTATCCATTCCGGTAATTGCCGCCGCCGGTTGTTGGGTGTTTTTAAGCCTGTTGATTCACGACCAATTAAATGTTTTAGGGGCGGCCTTTGTTGAAGGAATTATTTTTTCCTTTGTCGGCGGGCTGGCGGTTATTTGGTTTTTAATGAATTTTGTTAAAAAACATTCGTTTTTTGCGTTTATGGTTTATCGCATTATTTTGGCAATAATCGTTCTAATCTTTTTGTTTTTCAAGTAAAAGCTTATTTGCCAAGCTTTTTGTCATAAAAAAGTTGAAATTTTTCCTTTCAAAAAGCGGAAAAATAGGGTATTATAATAAAAGATGGTTGTGTGTATTTTTGTATAAAAGGGCGATAAATGTCAGAAGTAGTTATTGAACCAGTTGATGAATATGACATTCTTTTGAACGAAGAAGGCGAAATAATGATCGCCATTCGTGCTCGTTTGGGGGGTGTAAATAAACCGCAAATTTTATATGATGGTGCGGACAGAATTTTGTTGTACCGTAATGCCGATCAAACCATATATTTGGCCAATGTGCCACAGGAAATACGTAAAACTTTGGAAAAAGTGTCAAAGTTGTTGATGGTCGAGGTTCACGATGAATCAATCGTTCGTGAATATATGGTGCCATTGAAAATGGTAAAGCAATTACCGGCTATGACTCTGGCTCAAAGAATATAAACAAAAGTTCAAGTTGCTGATTTTAAGAAAGCTTCCTAGATACGTTATGTTGTCTAACGTAAAAAGGGAGGTGTTTAGATGCACAGTAAAGAAAATTGTTGCTCGCAAGAAGAAAATTGCGGGTGTACAGAAAAAGTCCACTTACATTGTTTGGTTCATTCTTTGTGGGATAAATTACCGGAAAGTTTGAAAGACATGATACACAGTCTTGATAAACAAAAATTGGCAGTTTTAAAAGAATTGAAAACATGGGCGGATAAAAACAAACATGACGAATTGGCCAATGCCTGCGATAAAAAAATGGCAAAAGTCCACAAACGCTTAACCGAAGAAAACGAAGGTTAAATTTGTTAGGGGCAAGTTAAATGCTTGCCCTTATTTTTTACCACGAGATAAATCTTCCGGGGTCAGTAAGACGGCCAAACCGTTTGCTTTGACTTCTTCATGGGCAAAAAGCCAAGACCAAATCAAAGGCGACTTTGCTGAATCCACAACAATATCAACAACTTCATTTGCCCCCATGGATTTTGCTTGTTGGATTAAATCATCTTGAATGAAATAAGGGTCTGTGCAAAATAAGCCAAACAGAAAACAATACCGTTCATATTCGGCGCGAACGCGTCCGATGGGCTTAAAATCTTTTCTGACAAAAGATGTTTGAATATCCAATTGTTCGGTTTTATTTTTAATAGAAATAGTTTCATTTATTGTCGAACAACCGCATAAAATAAAGCAAAGCAAAAATAATAATTTTTTCATTTTAAAAACTCGTTTGAATGTATAATGACATAAACGAGTATGTTTTAAGCCTTTTTTTATCAAAAAGCAACAGAAAAAATTATTTCATCAAGCATCCGTCACCGGTCCAAGAATAATCGACAATGATATTATCTTGTGTTGTAAAGGTTGTTTTGCAATAATAATCATACGTTGTGCCAAGCGCATCGTTGGCTTCATCATACAGGGCGTTTTGTCCGACTTGCACGGGTTGATTTCCCGGTTCTAAAATTTGTTTTTCCTGAATATAAGTAAAAATTTGACGTCCTTGTCCGATCGTTTCCATGTCCGCCGGTGCACCCCAAGTAGCCACCAAATCGGCTTCGGATTTTCCAATCCATGAATTTAAGAATTTTTCATAATTTAAAATACTCGCTTGACAAGCTGTCAGTGCAAGAAAACAAAAAAACAGTTTTTTCATAATAAATACCTCCTGCTTTTTATATCGAATGGTGGGGACGTTTTTCAATATGAACTAAAATCTATAACACGGTTGTATGCGCCCGTATTGATTTTGTTTTTTTGCCTTTCTAACTGTTTTTCGGTTGAATTTTTTTTCACAAAAACAATTAAAAAAGGAGTTTAAAAATGATAACACAATTAGGAACAAGATATCCGACTTTGGCTTTCCATACAGGTGGTGCAGGACAAGCTGATGATGGTATTCCACCGCAACCGTTTGAAACGTTTTGCTATGATTCGGCATTAAAGCAAGCGAAGATTCAAGACTTTAACGTCATTCCGTACACTTCGGTTTTACCGCCGGAATTGTTTGGCAATATTGTGCCGGTTGAACAGGTGGAAAAAAGCTTTAAGCATGGTGCGGTTTTGGAAGTCATTATGGCCGGAAACGGTGCACGCATTGAAGAACACAAAGCCATTGCAACCGGTGTCGGTATTGTTTGGGGAAAGGACAAAAAAGGAAAATTTATCGGCGGTTGGGCGGCCGAGTATGTCGAATACTTCGATACTTACATTGACGACAATATCGCCAAGGCTCATGCTGAAATGTGGTTGACAAAATCGCTGAATCACGAATTGGATTTGCGTGACGTTCAAAAACACAGCGAATTCCAAATTTTCCACAACTACATCAACATTACGCAAAATTTTGCTTATTGTTTGACGGCGTTGGGCTTTTTGAATTTCGAATATGCTCCGATTGTTGACGTAAATAAATAATTTGTGGGGGGACGGGATACGATTTTTTGTCGTATCCCCGTTTTTTGAAAGGAATAATAAAATGGCACATAAAAATAAGCAAAAAACATATTCAAACCCGGTGGTTGCGGCCGGAAAAATGGGGGCGTTGGGTTTAACCGGTATTGTTATCAGTTCGATGATTGGCGGTGGTATTTTCAGTTTGCCGCAAAATATGGGCGCATCAGCATCTGTCGGTGCGGTTATGTTGGCGTGGCTGATTACCGGAATAGGTATGTATTTTATCGCAAATTCTTTCCGTATTTTGTCAATGGCAAAACCGAATTTAACAACCGGTATTTACATGTATGCCAAAAAAGGTTTCGGATCTTATATGGGATTTAATATCGGGTGGAGTTATTGGCTGTGCCAAATATTCGGCAATGTCGGTTATGCGGTTATTACAATGGACGCTTTGAATTACTTTTTTCCGGGAACGTTTACAGGTGGCAATAACATTCCGTCCATTATTGGCGGTTCGATATTGATTTGGGGATTTAATTATCTTGTTTTGCGTGGTATGAAACAAGCGTCTGTTATCAACTTGATTGCGACAATTGCTAAAATTGTGCCGTTGATTTTATTTATTATCATCTTGATGTTTGTTTTCAATGTCGATAAGTTCGATTTTGATTTTTGGGGCCAAGCCATTACCGGTAAAGTAAAAGGTTTGGGTTCGGTTGCCACACAATTAAAAAGCACAATGTTGGTCACTTTATGGTCGTTTATCGGTATTGAAGGGGCGGTTGTTTTATCTAATCGGGCACGCAGTCAATCCGATGTCGGCAAAGCAACCTTGATGGGCTTTATCGGGTGTTTGACAATATATGTATTGTTGTCTGTGTTGCCGTTTGGTTTTATGTCGCAAGCCGAATTGTCCGGTATAGCTAATCCGTCCACTGCCGGTGTTTTGGAAAAAGTCGTTGGTCCATGGGGTGCTTGGATAATGAATATCGGTTTGATTATTGCCGTTTTGGCCAGTTGGTTGGCGTGGACAATGATTACGGCGCAAATGCCTCAATCAATGGCGCAGGACGGAACATTTCCCAAAGTATTCGGTAAAGAAAATACGGCGGGTTCGCCTTGTGTTTCATTGTGGGTGACAAGTGCGGTTATGCAATTGGGAATGTTGGTTGTTTATTTTTCAAATAATGCATGGAATACAATGTTATCCATTACAGGCGTGATGGTGTTGCCGGCTTATTTGACCAGCACTGCGTATTTGTGGAAAATATGCGAAGATGGCGAATATCCGCACATTGCAAGTGGCAGAGCATCAGCTTTGTTTACCAGTATCATCGGTACAATTTATGCGCTTTGGTTGATTTATGCCGCCGGATTAAGTTATTTGTTGATGGCGGTGGTGTTTATTGCTTTGGGTATCCCAGTTTATATTTGGGCACGCAGAGAAAATAATATGAATCAATCGTGTTTTTCGTGTCGTGAAAGACGGCTTGCCGGTGCTTTGATTTTAATAGCCCTTTTTGCCATTTATGCCATGGTGCGCGGTATTATCAAAGTTTAATCGAAAAAGAGGGAAAGAAAAGGGGCGTTCAAGCCCCTTTTTTTATTGGCTGACCCACAGGACGCGACTGATCCACAAAATTTCGTCCATTTTGAAATGGCAATCCGGATATTCGGGGTTTAATGATTTCAAATCCAACTGCATAGCGGTTTTGCGAATTAGTTCTTTAACCATAACTTCGCCGCCTTTTGTTTTAACAACAACGCGGTCGCCATGTCGAATTTCGGATTCAGGGCAAACAATCAGGCGGTCACCTTCACGATAAACCGGTTCCATGCTGTGTCCGGATACTTCCAAAGCATAAACGTTTTTTTCCATTTTTGTCGGAAATTCAATGCCGTCCCAACCATCACTGTTAGTGGGAAAGCCGGCATCGTCAAAGTATCCTTCCCGTCCGGCTTGCGCAAAACCCAACAATGGAATGGTCGTTGTGGGAATCATTTCTTCGCCGGCCAAAACCATAAATTCCAAAAAACTGGTCGATGTTGCTTCCAATACTTTGTTTAAGCTTTCCATGGACAGCCACCGTTTACGTCCGTCAGAACCGATTCGTTTGCTTTTATTGAAAGAAGTCGGGTCCAATCCGGCTTTTTGTGCTAAAGCAGATGGCGATAATCCCTTTTTTTGCGCCAGATTATCGATCCCTTTCCATATTTCGAAATAAGATAAGTTCATTTTTGCTTGTCCTTTCCTTTTGGGTGTCAATTTTTCTATTATTACGAGTATACAATAGGAAAAAATAAAAGTAAATAGGAAATTTTATATTTTTTTTGTTGACATTATGGGAAAATAATCCTATTCAGAAAAAAGAGACGAGAGAATCGTTAGTTTAAAAATAAATTCTCGTTTTAGTTGTGTAAAATTAAACAAATTTTAAAAGGGAAAAATGAAGATGAATAAAGAAAATAACATAATTATAACGGACAATCGGCCGGTGCGTTTATTTGATAATGCGGAAGATGCGTGGATGTGGTTTTGCTTTTGTGAAACAACCCCAAAATCATTCAAACGGGATAAAAGTAATGTCGCTTGGCCGTGTGAAACTTCCGATATTGCGATTGTTGTTAAACGTTTATTGCAACAAAAAATTTTAACGGCGGCACATTTGAAAATATTGGAACTTTATGGTTTGAAACAAATTCCGCCATACGAAAAAGACGGTGATCCAAAACAGCATTGTCAATTGTGGCGTCAAGCTTTACAGCGGATTTTGGAACCTTTAAAGATGAAGGGAATTGTTGATATGGCCGGAACGGTTTTTAAATTTTGCGGGGCAATGAAATGATAAAAGAACGATTAAACGGATACAGATTTGAAAAAGCAGTTGTCGGTTTTGGCGGACAACCGACTTTGTGGTGGATGCGTTTTTTGAAAAAAGGATTTTATCATTGCTTTGTTGCATTGGGGCGACAAAACGAATGGATAATAATCGACCCTTTGTTGCATTTTACGGATGTAATTTTGGTGCGTGACATAAACATTTATTCGTTTTTCAAAAAGCGCGGTTATCGATTCGTTGATGTATTGTTAAAAGAACCCCAAAAAATACGATTACGTGTAATGCCGTACACTTGCGTTGAAACCGTTAAACGCTTTATAGGAGTTGATAAATCCTTTATTTTCACGCCTTACAGGCTGTTTTGCTACTTAAATAAAAAATAGGAAAAAAATCCTTGACATTTGGTTGAAAGTGTGATATAGTATTTTACAGTTGGTTGGGAAAAGTGTATCTGAAGCCTCCTTTGTATAAAGGGGGCTTTTTTTTATTGAACGGACTGCTTTCGGGTGGTCCGTTTTTTTTAACCGACTTTGGTTCTTTTTAATAAGGAGAAATCTATGAAAAAAGTAAAAGAAGTTATTGGTTTGCAACCTGTTACACACCAAGTAACGACAATTTCGCCCACTGTTGTTGAAACAAAAGACGATGGTTATTTGGCGCGTCATGCGGGATTGCAAACCGTTCAAACATCTATGCGCGGAATTTTAAGGAAAAACGAAAACTCGCCACAACGCAAAAAATTATTGGGAGAATAAAATGTTGACTGTTTCTAATTTATATCAAAGATTTTTGAAAATGAAATCGCATCGTCAGGCATTGGAAAATACTTGGCGTGAATGTTACGAGTTTGCTTTGCCGCAACGTGAAGGATTGCTTTCCGGTGTATCCAGTCAAGTTGATCGTCTGTTTGACGGAACAGCGCCCGATTGCGTTGATCAGTTGGCGGCGTCCATTTTTTCGGAACTGACTCCGCCTTGGTGCAAATGGTTTGACTTAAAAGCCGGTGTTGAAGTAGATAAAGAGGATAAGGAAACTATTCAAAGTCTGCAAAACATTGCCGATATTTTGAAAAATCATTTGAATCAATCAACGTTCAGTGTTGAAATGCACCAATGCTTTTTGGATTTGGTAACTGTCGGTACGGCTTGCTTGTTATTCGAAGAATCCAGATTGGGTGAAAAAACAGCGTTTCATTTCACGGCAATTCCTTTGTCGGAAATATACGTTGATGAAGGATATTCGGGGCGGTTAGATACGACTTATCGATATTGTCAATTACCTTTATCGACTTTGATGCAACGTTTTGAACGGGCAAAAGTCGTTGATGAAAAAGCTTTGAAGGACGAAAATCCGGCTGACATTTTAATTCCGATTGTTGAATGTGTCGTTCCGCGTTTGACGGGCGGATATGATTATGTTGCTTTTGTGGAAAAGGATAATAATCATTTATTCAGTCCGGCTGAACAGTTTTTGTTAAAGGAAGGATTTTTTGAAACATCGCCTTTTATCACTTTCAGATGGTTAAAAGCCCCCGGTGAAATTTACGGTCGTTCACCCGTTATGAAAGCATTACCCGACATTAAAACAACAAACAAAGTTGTCGAACTGATTTTGAAAAATGCCAGCATAGCCGTGACGGGTATTTGGCAAGCGGAAGATGACGGCGTTTTGAATCCGGCAAACATTCGATTGGTTCCCGGAACGATTATTCCGAAAGCTGTCGGGTCAAAAGGATTGACACCTTTGCAACCGGCCGGTGATTTTGATGTATCTCAACTGATATTGTCGGATTTACGTGCCCGTATTCGTCACGCTTTGTTGACGGATAAGTTGGGTCAAGTTCAAAGTACGCAAATGACGGCAACGGAAGTGTTGGAACGTTCGGCCGAAATGGTGCGTATTTTGGGTGCAACTTACGGACGTTTGCAATCCGAATTGTTGACGCCGTTGATTGAACGTGCTTTGGGCATTTTGCGCAGACGCGGGGAAATCCCCGATTTGTATTTGGATGGTCGGTTGGTTTCAATTTCTTATCAATCACCGATTGCTTCATTACAAAAAGGGCAAGAAGCATCAAATGCTTTGGCGTTCATTCGTTCTTTGACGGATATGAAAGTTGAAGCCACACAAATGATAGATGTCTTTGGTTTTGCAAAATGGTTGGCGGCGCGATTGAATGTGCCTTTATCGTTGATAAAAGACATAGGGGAGCCGGCAAAATGAAATTCGGTTGGGCTTTTTTGGAAAATCAACAATCACCATCTGTGCCGGACGAATTGGCAAAATCGTTTGTCAGATGTTTTTCTTCCGCTGACGGTAAACGGGTGTTGAGTTATTTGTCAGATCAAATCAAAAATCGTTTTTTACCGGCTTCGGCCAGCACAAACGAATTGTGGTTTCAGGAAGGAAAACGTGCTTTGTTGGCACACATTGAACATTTAATAAACAAAGGAAAAAAAGGAGAATAAAAAATGGCAGAAAATTTAATGCAAAATAACAAAAACGAAATTCCATCTAAATTTTTAGATGCAAAGGGCAACTTAAATGCGGATGCATTATTGCAATCTTATTTGGAATTGGAAAAGAAAATGGGAACAATGGTTCATATTCCCGCATCTGATGCTTCGGACGATGAACGTAAAGCTTTTTATCAAAAATTGGGCGTTCCGACAAATGCCGAAGATTATCACTTGGAAATAAAAAATGAATTATTGGCATCAGATCCGGAAGTCAATCAACGTTTATGCAATTTGGGATTTACAAACGCCCAAGTTCAAGCCGTTTATGATTTGGCGGCCGAAAAGGTTTTGCCGGTTATCGAAGAATTGGCGCAAGATTATGAAGCTTCTCGTCAACGTGCTTTGTTGGAAAATCATTTTGGCGGCAAAGAACGTTTTGAAGAAGTCGCGCGTCAAATTACCGGATGGGCGAAACAAAATCTTTTGACGGAAGTCTTTGATGCCCTGTCAACAACATACGAAGGTGTTTTGACACTTTATAAAATGATGGAAAACGGTGAACCGGCAATTTTGCCAAAAGGAACACCGGCAAACGAAATTTTGGATGAAGAAGGTTTGAAAAAATTGATGATGTCGCCGAAATATTGGCGCGATCAAGACCCCGGCATTTTGAAAAAAGTTTCAGACGGGTTCAATCGTCTTTATTCAAACAAAAGATAAAAGACAATCGCATTTGCGACCTTTTATTTGTTTTTACGAACGGGCGGTTTTGTCCATAACCTGTTGTAAAAAGCGTAAAAGAAAAAATAACAATAACTAAAAAAAGGAATAAAAATATGACAGATGAAGTATCTACTGCAATAGATGCCGCTTTTGTGAAACATTTTCAAGCAGAAGTGGTAACGGCATATCAACAAATGGGTTCTAAATTGCGCTCAACAGTGCGTTCAAAGAACAATGTTGTCGGTGCCAGCACAACTTTCCAAGTAATCGGTAAAGGAAGTGCAACAACAAAAACCCGTAACGGTGCAATTACGGCGATGAGCTTGACACATACACCGGTCGAATGCACTTTGACAGATTATTATGCAGGTGCTTGGGTTGACAAATTGGATGAATTAAAAGTCGGTCATGATGAACGCAGAGCAATCGCACAAATGGGTGCTTATGCTTTGGGTCGCAAAACTGATGATTTGATTATCACGGCTTTGAACACATCTACAAACACAATCGGTTCAGCATTGGCTCCGGTCAATTTGGATAAAGCAACTATTTTGCAAGCGTTCACTGCGTTAAACAGCGCTGATGTCCCGGATGATGGCGAACGTTATGCTTTGGTGGCTCCGGAACAATGGAACCAATTGTTGAACATTGAAGAATTTTCTTCTGCCAACTATGTCGGCGACAAAACGCCGTTTATTGCCGGTTGTGAAAGCCGTAAATGGTTGGGCATCAACTGGATTATGCATACGGGTTTGCCAAAAGATACCGGAATTCATACTTGCTTTATTTATCACAAAAATGCAATCGGTCACGCCGTTGGTATGGATATCAAAACAGATATTACATGGCACGGGGATTATGCTGCACATTTTGTGAACAGTATGATGAGCCAAGGCGCTTGTATGATTGATGATTCAGCTGCCGTTAAAATTGTTTGCAACGACACACCTGTTGAAGCAGATGAAGGTGATGGTGAATCTTAAAAATTAAAACAGTAAAGGGGGTGTAAAAGCCCCCTTTACACATTTAGACAAAGGAGTGAAAAATGGCACAATCGGCTATTTCTTTATGTTCAAAAGCACTGGTCAAATTGGGTGCGCAACCGATATCTTCTTTTTTGGAAAATACGGCGGAAGCGGAAATTGCTTCCCAACTTTACCAACCAATCAGAGATGATTTGTTGTCGGCTTATCCTTGGCGTTTTGCAACCGCACAAACACAGTTAAATCAATTGGTCGAAGCACCGAAAGCGGATTTTCGATGTGCCTATCAGTTACCAA
This sequence comes from Alphaproteobacteria bacterium, assembly GCA_017632555.1. The sequence goes on from JAGBRF010000151.1 coordinate 13,142, forward strand.
ATGATTTTTTGCGTGTTTTGTCCGCCGGTGTCAATAATGTCGGGCGGGGGCTTAATTATCGAATTTATGAAAAAACATTACAATGCAATGATTCAAATGTGATATTGACTTACATTTTTAATCCGCAAGAACAAAATTATCCGCCTTTCTTTAATCAACTGTTGATAGCCAAATTGGCGGCGGAATTTTGTTTGCCTTTGACGGAAAATACGTCAAGAACGGAATTTTTAACCAGACAAGCAAATGATTTGTTTGCAAAAGCAAAATTGATTGATGCACAACAGGATATTCCAACTGGAATTACGGATTTTTCTTTGATAGGAGTCAGATTATGAGCCAATTAGTCAATCACAAAACCAATTTTACGTCCGGTGCCGTTTCTATGGATTTATTGGGACGGACAGATTTGGCGGCGTATGACAACGGTGCTTTGGAATTGAAAAATATGTTTATCAGTCCTATCGGTGGTGTGGAAAGGCGTTCCGGTTTGCGTTATGTCGATACAATTGCTTCGGCGGTGCGGTTGATTTCTTTTACCTTTAACACCGAGCAAGTTTATTTATGCGTTGTGGGTGATAAATTTATCCGTATCTATAAAAACGAAACATTGTTGCAAACGTTGGTTTCACCGTGGTTAGAGGAGGATATTCCTCAATTACGTTGGACACAAAGCGCAGATACTTTGTTGTTGACGCACCCGGATTATGAACCCAAAGTTATGACCAGACAAAGTAATGAAAATTTTGTTTTATCACCTTGGACATTCGATACAGATACTGTCGGCCATAAATTTTGCCCGTATGAAAAGTTCGATACAACAGGTATTAAAATGAGTGCTCAAAGCAATGGTGTAAATATCACATTGACAACCGATGCTGCTTTTTTCCAAAACGGACATGTCGGCGTGCATTTCAAAGTTGACGGTGGCGACTTTGTTGTCGTCAGTATCGTTGATTCAACGCATGCAACGGCCGATCAAATTCAGGCAGCACAAAGTTCTGCTTTGACATTGGATTGGTTGGAAGAAGCTTTTTCATCAGTGCACGGATACCCCGTTTGTGTGACGTTTTATCAAGGGCGTTTGGTCATCGGCGGTTCACGTGATTTGCCCAATAAATTATGGTTTTCGAAAAGCTTTGCAATTATGAATTTTGACACGGGAACGGGGTTAGATGATGAAGCTATCGGTTTCAGTTTGTTGTCCGATCAAGTCAATGCAATTTGCGGTTTAATGCCCGGACGACATTTGCAAGTTTTCACTTCCGGTTCGGAATGGATGGTTTCGGGCGAACCTTTAACCCCGCAAAGCATTCAATTAAAACGTCAAACACGGGTGGGTTCACCAACTTATCGTTTTGTTCCGCCGGTTGATGTTTCCGGCGCAACGTTGTTTGTTTCCGAAAACGGACATGAAGTTCGGGAATTTTTGTTTGCTGATTTGGAACAAGCTTATCAGGCCAAAAATGTTTCTTTGCTGTCCGGTCATTTGATTCAAAAACCGACAGATATGGATTATGATCCCGAACGCCGTTTGGTTTATGTTATTATGGAAGACGGGCAAATGGCGACTTTGACCAATTATCGTTCGGAAGATGTTTTGGCATGGAGTATGCACGAAACGGCCGGGCAATTTTTATCGGTTTGTGTTGTCGGAAAAGATGTTTATTTTTTAATCAAGCGTGGAAACAATGTTTATTTGGAAACGTTTGATGATGAAGTTTTGACCGATTGTGCTTTTTTGGGCGAAGATACAACGGCACATACAACATGGACGGGACTGACACCTTTGGTCGGACAAGAAGTCCAAATAATCGCAGACGGACAAGTCGAAGAAAGTATAGAACTTTCTTCATCTTCCATTACTTTACCCAAGGCCGTTAAACGATTGGAAGTCGGATTACCTTATACACATACGGTAGTTCCTTTACCGCCCGTTGCGGCATCTTCCATGGGAAATATGCCATTAAAGGCGGTCAGGTTGATTGAAGCGCGTTTTAAGGTAATCAACACCGCATCGTTAAAGTTGGATATAGGAAACGGCTATACGGAATTTTTGATCAAAAAAATGAATAATGATTACGTTTTGGATTCCGTAAAAGAAAGACAAACACAAGATGTTTGTGTTCATGCTTTGGGTTGGGTGCGTAATTGCATGACACCGCTTTGGAAAATACAAAGCGATATTCCGTTGCCGTGCAAAATTGTTTCAGTAACATCAATTATGAAAGTGAGTGAATAAAATGGCATCAATATCTTCAAATTTAGGCGGATTGCTTTATGAAACATTGACCGGAGAACAAAAGAAAGAATTAAAGAATGAAAAAAGAAATGCTTTGTTGGAACAGCAAAACAATATTCAAAATTATAAAAAGAAATTGGGTTCTTATCGGGCAAAGATGGCTTCTCAGGGAATAGCCGGAATGTCCGATGGCGTTCAAAACGGATTACAGGAAGAAACGTTAAACGCTAATGCGTCAATTGCTCAAAAGTTAAATCAAAAAATTAAAGATTATCAAAACACTATGCGCCGCAGGACGTTGTTGAGCTTGGGATTTAATGTCGCCGCCAGTTGATAAGGGGAAAGGAAATGACACAGGAAAAAATACGCAAGACGAAGGATTTTTTCTTGGATGCTTTACCCGAAAAATTGGTGTCCGTACTCCAAGAGTACAACGACTTTACCGCGCAACCGGCTCCATTGGACCCAAAGTCCTTTGGAGCCTACCATACAGCATGCAAAAATGCGCTTTCACACATGGTGTTGTTGATAAAAATGTTGCAATTACTTGATGGGGATAATCAAGACGACAATTCAAACGATTGGTTGAAAAAAGCAAAATTGGCAATGGAAGAAACAGAAGATGAATAAAGCAAAATTGGTGGAATTTTTGTGGATTTGGAATCAAATTCAAGGATTAAATGTCCCCAAACATCATAAAGATATTTGCAATTTTTTATCTGAAATTTTCGAAAATAAAAATCAAGCATTGTTGATGGCTTTTCGCAATTCCGGAAAATCAACATTGGTGGGTATTTTTTGTGCTTGGGTATTATACCAAAATCCCAATACACGTATTTTGATTATGTCGGCAGATTATGAATTGGCAAAAAAAATGGTGCGCAACATTAAACGTATTATTGAACATCACCCTTTGACAAAACACTTAAAGCCCAAACAGAAAGACCAGTGGGCTTCGGATCGTTTTACCGTTTTGCGTTCGCAAGAATTACGTGATCCGTCCGTTTTGGCACGCGGTATCGGTGCAAACATTACCGGTTCACGTGCCGATTTGATTATTTGTGATGATGTGGAAGTTCCCAAAAATTGCGATACAATCGGCAAGCAAAAAGATTTGCGTGAAAAATTATCCGAATTGGATTTTGTTTTGGTGCCGAACGGGTTGATTCTTTATGTCGGAACACCGCATACAAAAGAAACAATTTACAACACGGACGATGACGGATTTTTGAAAGGATTTTATTCTTTCCGTTTACCGATTACGGATGAAAACGGACAAAGCGCATGGCCGGAACGTTTTTCTGTGCAGAAAATTGAATCTATACGAAAAAGGGCAGGGCCTTTGAAATTTTTAAGCCAAATGCTTTTAAAGCCGGTCAGTTTGAAAGAAGGGCGATTAAATGCAAACGGTATAGTTTTTTATGATGAAGAATTAGTTTATCGCGAAACAAATAAAAATGCCGTTTTGTCCATAGGACCTTATCAAATGATATCAGCAAATGCTTGGTGGGATCCGGCGTTCGGCGTTGGCGAAAAAACGGATAACAGTGTGTTGGCGTGTGTTTTCTTTGATAAAGAAGGGCACGCTTTTTTACATGATATGCTTTATTTGAAAGCCGGTCAGGCGGATAAAGCCGCCGAAAGTCAATGTCATCAGGTGGCGGATTTGATTGAAAAATATCATTTGCCGCAAATTCGAATTGAAACGAACGGAATAGGCAAATTTTTGCCCGAACTATTAAAAAAAGTATTGCACGAACGACATATTGTTTGTGCTGTCTTGTCGGTAAATTCGCACGTTCCGAAATCCGTTCGCATAACCGAAAGTATGGATGCGCGTTTGGCGAATAAATCGTTGTGGTTTCATAGACGAATAAAACAAACACATTTGATGGATGAAATGGCTATGTGGACACCGGGCTCAAGACAAATGCACGATGACGGATTAGACGCTTTGTCCGGTTGTTTGTTGTCCGAGCCGGTTCATTTGATCCGAAATTTTGGTTCATTTGAGCAACGCCCCGATTGGCGATATTCCAGCTCGTCAAATGCTTTTACGTTAGACGATATAAAATTTTAAAAAGGAGATTAAAATGAGTGAAAAATTTTTTGATGATACCGATATTTTTGCACGTACTTTGTATGGTGAAGCGCGCGGGGAAGGTTTAATCGGTATTGAAGCTGTGGCAAACGTGATTTTAAACCGGGTTGCTTTATCCAAACAACATGCTTTGTGGTGGGGTAAAACGATTTCGGAAGTTTGCTTAAAACCTTTTCAATTTTCGTGTTGGATACCATCAGATAAAAATTTTTATCGATTGATCCGTGTCACCGATGAAAACCCTGTTTTTCGTATGTGTCGGCGCGTGGCTATGCGTGCGTTAAACGGTGCTTTGCCGGATATGACGCATGGGGCAACACATTACCATTCCAAAAAAGTCAATCCGTCATGGGCCAGACGTTTGACCCCCGTTTATGAATATGGCAACCATCTGTTTTACAGAGAGGTTTGCTGATATGACGGCTTTTGAAATGGAAATAGGCAAATTGATGGCACAATTTGACGGATTACAACAAAGATTGGACGATGTTCGCAAAGGTATGGAAAATACAAATAAACAACTGATGAAATGGCACCAAGAGTTTGAAAACTTTGCCGGTGATATTATGGATAAAATGGAAAAACGATTTATTTTGCGTTCGGAAATAGCCCCCATAAAAGCGATGTTGTCCGTTATTGCCGTTGCGACCGTCAGTGCAATTTGCCTGACATTATCGGAATTATTTTTTAAACGTTTGTTTTAAAGGAGAATGAAAATGAATTTTGTAATACACCTTGATGAAATTTTAATCGCAATTACTTCCGTTGTGACGGCCGCCAGCGCTATTTGCGCTTTAACGCCGACACCGAAAGATGACAATTTTGTCGCAAAGATTCGAAGCGTTTTGAATGTTTTGGCTTTGAATGTCGGCAAGGTTAAACCCGCCACTGTATCATCATAAACTTCCAACCTTAAAGCAAAAGGGACGCCTTAAAACGTCCCTTTTTCCCATCGTTCAACAAGGATGTAAGGAGGGATTAATTAGTTGAGATGGGAACTTCTTCGTCAGCAAAGGACGTCATTGTAAAATAAATTTTACGGATTTCTTTTTCGGATAAATTTGAAATTTTCTTCGCAGCTGAAATCATTGTTTCCGTTGGAATGGCCGGCACGACAATCAATCCTTCGTCACTTAAAGCCTGCAACATTTCCAAAGATTCTTCAATTCGATTTGACAGTTGTAAATCTTTCATTGTTTTTTCCTAATCATTGTTTGTATCTTCATCATCACCGTTTGGGAAAGCCATTGATCTGATTAAATCAAAAACTTTGTGTGCCATATTGCGATCGGGAATACGATAATAAGCGCGCATCAATTCCAATGTTTCACGGCGATTAAGCGGATCTTTATCGATTTGTTCGGCAATTTGAGCCAGTTTATCCGCAAAACCATCCGACGAACCGTTTTGTAAATGGCGCGGACTTAAATTTCCCGTTTCATCGGTAATGCCTTCATAAAACAGGGCAATAGGGGTTTCCAAAACCTGACTGATATCCCACAGACGACTTGCACCGATACGATTTAATCCTTTTTCATATTTTTGAACTTGTTGGAAAGTCAGACCCAAAGCTTCGCCCAATTTTTCTTGGCTTAATCCTTTTAATGTGCGGTACATACGAACACGATTTCCGACATGAATATCAACCGGATTGGGTTCATTACCTAAACGACCACGCAAAGATTTTTTTCTCATTCTTCTCTCCTGAAAAAAACAACTAATACACCTATTTAGTATTATTTTTTTATGCTTGTCAACTGCTAATTTGTTTTTTTGCGCTTTTTGTCCCAAAACAGCCCGAAAACAATGAACATGAAGCTTAAAATTAAAGGTATCTTATTTCCCATTCGTGCATAAATAGGTGTATTGTCCAATGCCTTGGGCAAAGGGCCGTCCAGCACGCCTTCGGTGTGCAAAGGTAATGATGACATAATTTCACCCCATGGATAAATGATTGCGCTGATACCCGAACCGGCAACGCGTACCAAAGGCAATCCTTCTTCCACAGCGCGCATTTGTGCCGCTGCCAAGTGTTGATAAGGACCGGCAGAAACGCCATACCACCCGTCATTTGTAAGGTTGATTAGCCATTGCGGGCGAACCGGTTGTCTTGTATCGACAACTTGATGGGGGAAAATAACTTCATAGCAAACCAACATTCCCGCCGGTGGTGCGTGGGGAATAGCCAGTGTTTTTACGCCGTCACCTTCTTTTATGTCGGAAGCAATCGGAACGATTTTTTCAAAAGGCAATATTCCGCGTAAAGGTACATATTCACCAAAAGGTACTAAATGCGATTTATCATAAAAGCTGACGATTTCACCCATATCATCGATGACAAAAATGCTGTTGGCTAATTGTTTTTTCCCTTTATCTGCAATACGCAAAGAACCGGTAATCAAAGTGCCGTCTTGTTTGACCGCAGATATGGTCATGGCGCGTGCTTGTTCGTCTGTATCCAAAGGATAGGGCGATGCTGTTTCGGACCAAAGAACATGCGTTATTTTTTCCTTTCCTTTACTTTTGGAAAGTCGGATATGTTTTCTGAAATTTTCTTCCGCTTCGTTGGGATCCCACTTCAAAGTTTGTTCGATGTTGGGTTGAACCAAACGCAAATTGACCGCCCAAACATAATCCGGATTCATTTCGTATAATCTTAAAAAACCAAACAAGCCGAACACGGCAAAGGTTAAAAAGTCAACCGAAGCCAACATATATTGCTTTTTATAAATCAGGTAAGGTATTGCAAACCAAACAATGCTGAATAACGAAAGACCGTATACGCCGATGACACTGACGGATTGTAATATCGGCAACCAAGCTACCCAAACCGAGCCGGTCAAGTTCCATGGAAAACCCGTGAAAATCCAACTGCGTATCCATTCAAAAACGGTTATCCAACCGGCAAAAACCAATATGCGTGCAAAATCGGAACTTGTTTTCCAGCATAACAATGCCGGCAATCCCCAAAATATACCGAACATTAAACCAAATCCCAACGGCACAACGGGAACCAACCAACCGAAAGCGCCATTGTCAATCAATAATGCGTGGACCAGCCAACACATACTGCTGGCACCGATACCGAACCCGAAGCAAAAACCATAAAAAAACAGTTGCCTTTTCTTTTCGGCTTTTGCAAAGAAAAAGAAAAACAAAGAGTATGTTAGAAACAACAACGGAATATATGAATAAGGGACAAAACCAAAGCCCGTCAACAATCCCGCAATCAAACAAATCAAATAATTTTTTTTCATTTTTTACGCTTTCCGATTACACGTTTTATTTATGCAACATATTATATTCATAAAATTTGCTTTTACAATTAAAAAAAACTTGATTTTTTGTCAAAATTTTCTTATAATAATGAAAACACCACATAAAAAGGCCCGAAAATGAAAATATACACGGATGCGTCATTAAACGATTCTAAAAAAATAACCGCAGTCAGTTGCGTATGTGTTGATGACGAAAATAATGTTGTGGAAGAACGGGGCTTGTCTTTCCTTTCAAAAGACGTTCATTTTGCAGAGCTTTTTGCTATTCGTTATGCTGTTTCCGTTGCTTGTGATTTGGGCGTTTCGAATGTTAAAATTTTATCCGATTCAAACAGTGCATTACAAAAAATGGGCAGCTATTTTAATTGTTTGAAAAAAGAACCGGATAAAAGAGGCCCTTCAATTGCCAAGTTTTTTGCAAAGTTGGGGTCAAAGCACGGACCTTATTTGAAAAAAGCTTTGGACGAAATGGTCAACACATTCGAAAAAAATCCGTCCGTCAAATTTGAGTTTTTCCATGTGCGCGGACATCAAAAAGTAAAACAATTTAAGGATTTGAAAACAGAAGAAGATTATAACGCATATTGGAATGATCGTGCGGATAAGTTGGTTGATGAAGTTCGTCAAATGGGCGAAATTGCAAACGGTATTATTTATGTTGCATTGAAAGCCGGTGACAAAATTTCCGAACCGAATGAAACGTTGGGCAAAGATATAAAAGAATTAAACAATTTTGTGAATAAAAATCAAGTTGAACCGAATTTGTCCGAAAGGATTGTTTCGCAAGCGCACTCTTTGACCAATGTAAATGTTCGATATTATCTTGAACCAAAACTGGTTGAAAAAAAGATAAAGCCCGAAACGCGTGTTGTTCGTATTACACATCAGGCCAGAAGAAGTCAAGGTGGAAAGGGTTGTGACGGACGCGGTCCGCGGGTATAAAACTTTTTTCCTTGCAATTTAAAAAAGAATCGTGTATAAAGATACAGCTTTGTGGGTGATTAGCTCAGTTGGTAGA
>JAGBRF010000152.1 GCA_017632555.1 Alphaproteobacteria bacterium
GATTACGGAAAAAGTAAAAAGAAAAAGCTGTCAGTACAAGACCGATTAAAATTAACGGCCACCATATTAAGTATAATCCAAGCGCCAACACACCAAAAAGCGCAACAAAACGATATCCTTCTTTATGGATAGGCGGTAACAAATATCTTTTCCAAGACAAATCTACTCTGGGATCTTCATTTTTTGAATTCATTTTTTACTCCTTTATTTGACTTTATTCTTTTAATTTAGCCCAAAATAAAAAAAGAAGCAAAGTTTTTTTTGCAAAAAACATACAAAATCTTTCTTGTCAAAAATAACAAATTATGATAGACTTGAGCAAAACTTTAGGATAAGTCCCTATCGTCTAGAGGCCTAGGACGCTGCCCTCTCACGGCAATAACCGGGGTTCGAATCCCCGTAGGGACACCAGTTTTCAAAGGAAAAGTTTAAGACCGATTTTGATTTTCGGTCTTATTTTTTACCAATTATGCATCACGATTTCAAAATATGCTTTTTCGTGGTCGCAACTGGGACATTTTTCGGGTGGTTCTGTGCCCGTCATGATATAACCGCAATTACTGCACTGCCAAACGGTTGTCGGTGTGCGTTTAAAAACCGTTCCCTTAAAGATATTGTCCGCCAATTCCATATACCGTTTTTCATGACCTTTTTCGGAAACGGAAACGGCACGCCAAACGGCGGCAATTTCGGGAAAACCTTCTTCTTCGGCTTTGGCGGCAAAGGCAGGATATAAGATTTCGCCTTCTTCGTGTTCGTTTTGAACGGCTTCACGCAAATTTTCCAAAGTCGAACGAATAACACCGGCGGGATATGTGGCCGTTATTTCGACATCTCCGCCACGCAAGAATTTAAAGAAACGTTCAGCGTGTTCCTTTTCTTGATTGGCCGTCAAAGTAAAAATGTTGGATATTTGCACAAACCCGTCCTTTTTCGCCTGTGAAGCCCAAAATGTATAACGATTGCGGGCTTGCCCTTCCCCCGCAAATGAAATAAGCAAATTTTTTTCTGTTTCAGATCCTTTGATTGATTTTACCATTTTATTTCTCCTGTATTTTCTAAACAGGTAAGAGATAGGATTCCAATACTCCCGACAAAACAGGTCGAAACAAATAAAATAAAGGGGTATGTAAGACAGAGTACTATTGTTTTTCTTTACGTTTTCTGATTAACCAGAAAATTAAACGCAGCAAACAAGTTATGGCCAAGCAAACTTTACCCATTGGAAAATTAATTCCATTTGCTTGAAACACTGAATCGAAAAAAATTGAAAAAAACAACAGAAATATAAAAACAGGCCAACTGAATTTTTGATTTACCAGCAACAGACCATCCATTAAAAGCAAGAAACCGACAAAAAGAGGTCTGCTTTCCAAAATTCCGTTTTCCGCATTTTTTCCACTCAATGCAGTGCCTACAAGCTTAGAAGGCAGATAGAGAAATATGTAAAAGGAAACAAACATAAGAAATGTTACGTATCTGTCTAATAAGCGTTTACCGGTTGTTTTAATCTCTTTTACTTTTTTATCATTATTTTCTGTTATGGCGTTCTTTTCTTCGTCTGCTAAAATTCCTTTTTGAATTAAAAGCATCAATATAAAATTGAATGCTATCACTACAATAAAGTATTCAGATGTAATCAATTCCCCCTTATTTACAGGCAAGTAAGAACCTATGCCATCCCAATCATTCAAGAGAAATGATCCGATAAACCACACACCAAAAGTCAAAAGAAAAAAACACATTCTTTTTTTCTTATCAAAAAAATATATTTTGATAAACAATGCCAAAAACAAAATTGCAGAAATTAATTCATACATAATCAACCCTTTTTATTGATTGTCAACAATACATTGATATGAAAAATCGGGCGATTTGTCAACAATAAAAAAACACCACCTGACAGATGCCAAGTGGTGATAAAATTTGAATAAAAAGTTTTTATTCTCTTTCTTTTCCGCGATTAAAGAACGCATTGACAAAAGTACGGATATTTTCCTTATTTTGTTCTTCCGGATGTTCAGCTATGTAATCGGCACGAATCAATGCGGCACTTTTTAACATACTGACCAATTCTTTATCTTGAACAATATTCAAACCGCAAGCCAATCCCAACGCCGTAGCGCCATCATTGTCTTTTGCATTTACATCAACGCCCTTTTCAATCATCTTTTGGATAACTTCATTATCTTTCATATCATCATCGCCAAGATCTTTATTGCGAACAATTACGGCTTCCATCAACGGAGTAATACCATTTTTATCTTTGGAGTCAAGGTTGGCACCTTTTTCAATCAAATCCAATGCCAAATCTTTATTTTTAGCACAGATTGCCCATGTCAAAACACTGCGACCATATTTATCACGCGCATTGATATCGGCACCTTTTGCAATCAACATATCATAAATGTCTTTTTCATCTGAATCCACAGCCAACATCAACGGTGTGACGCGGTTTTTATCCGTTATATTTGCATCGGCACCTTTTTCAAGCACCGTGTATACAGCGTGATCCAAACCTTTTTCAATCAACAACATCAAAAGCGGGCGACCTTTTTTATCTTTCAAATTTACATCTGCACCTTTTTCAAGCATAGTGGCAACTTTCTTCAAAATATAGTCGTCAGAATTACTGCGCCAAGCGACTTTTCCCCATGTTTGAGCCCACTTTTTTTCATTTTCACTTCTCAACATTAAACCGATCAAGCCCAAGATACCGATCCAATTTTTCTTTTTTGCCATTTTTATCTCCATTTTGTCATCCGCCTATACGATAAATAGGCGCTTTATCAGCCTATAATACAGCATTTTTATAAAAATGTCAAGTTTTTTTATTTTTTTCTTTTTTTGTACAAAAACTGAATTTATGGCAATTGTTGGATACGGCTGACAACGGCAAAAAATCCGTTACGGCGCGTGGGTGATAAATGGGTTGCCAAACCCAATTGTTCAAAAATTTGTTCAATCGGAACGTTTCGAATTTGTTCGGCATTTTTTCCCGAATAAGCGGATAAAATAACCGCAATCAACCCTTTGACGATTAAAGCATCACTGTCCGCCAAAAACGTATAGCACCCGTTTTCGTCTTTTTGTGAATACAGCCATACTTGGCTCATACACCCGTCCACTTTATTGGCGTCCGTTCGACAATCGGAAGGAAGGGCATCAAGCCCTTCCCCCAATTCGATTAAATAACGATATTTGTCTTCCCAATCTTCCAAAAAAGAAAAGTTGGAAATTATTTCATCAATAGATGTCATTTACATTCCCAAAAGAGCGCTTGAATCTATATCCACCTTTTGTCCGTTGATGAACAACGATCCATTGCTGGCTTCGATATCAAACAACAAAGCGTCTTTTCCTTGGTCATCTTTGACTTTTTTGGCCGTAGCGGCATACGGACGCAAAGCATCTAATACACCCTGACCTTCATCGCAATCTTTTTCATAAGCTACTCTGAATTCATCAGGAGTCATTTTGTTTTCTAACATTTGATCGACCAATTTTTGACAAGCGGCTTCATCTATCCTTTTAGGTTCCGGCGCTAAATATTCAAAATTGGTGATTTGCATTGTGCCCTTGAAAGTTTCGTTTTCAACTTCGACCTTTCCTTTTAACAACATTGCATATTCATCGGAATCGGCTGAAACTTTGTTTACGTCAATGACCATATTCTTTGTCAAAGCACTTTTGGCTTTGTCAAGTTCACCTTGGACGCTTTTCAAAATAACACCTTTACGCGGAGATTCCGGCAATTTTTCCGTTTCGTTCACTTTATCCAATGCTTCGGAATAATTAGCCAACTGTTCAACCGTAAAACCGCTTGCCGTTATATCAAACGACATATTACCCGGCGCAGCCACCGTAGTAACACCTTGTTTGATATCGGTCATATCCAATTTCAAATCCACTGTGATATTGTATTGCGTATCTTGTTTCATATTCAATGATTGAGCTAAATTGAAAGATACCATATCCGATTGCGGAACGATGGTTGAAATTTTAACATCATTCAAAGACATTTTTTGCGCAATACTTGGCGTTTTCTTTATTTGTTCCATAGGAGAAGTAGACTTCACCGTTTCCGGCACAATCACTTCGAAATCAAATGATTTTGCCACAATAGAACCCATCGGGTGAGTAACGGTAAAACCTTGAACAGACATTTTATCTTCTTGTTTTACCTTTCCGCCATCCAATGCTGTTGATGCATCAAGCAAACGAATTGATGAAGCAGTTGCATTCAAACTTTCATCAAAAGGAATTTTCAAATCATTTAATGTAACTTCCTGACTTTCAACTATATCCAAAGCCGGAATAATTTTTGCAATATAATTGACGTTTGAATAAGTTGCGTTTTGAGATGCCAACAATCTTTCTACTGTCGGGAATATGTAAGCCATTTTATCCAATTTCAAAACATAACGTTTATTTGAAGCAACTTCGCCGTCTTCTTCAACGGGGAAAGAAAAACCACTGATAAATTGTTTTCCGCCTTCTTTTTCCATACCATCCGGGATTGAAACTTCAAATCCGGTAGCTGTTGATTTAATGGACGGGGCTGATTTGTATTCTATACTGCTGGACATAATGTTATTTTTGACAACGTTCAAAATCTGATCCGCCGGCGTTACGGTTTGTGCCAAAGCAACAGTGGAAACAGAAGCCAAAATTAAGGCAAGATATAATTTTTTCATTTTTTCTCCTTTATTCTTCTAAATCTTCGGGCAAAATAGCCATATTAAAATCATATGAAACTTCGCCTTCATCTTCGTTTTTATAAACAACACCGATAAATTGTCCACCTAATAAAACCTCTGCGGGCGCATCTTTGCCGGTGCCTTCCTTCAAAAAAAAGTTTTCATTTGAAAACAACTTACGAAAATAAGTTTGTACTTGTTGCATTTCTGATTTTTTAAACATGAAAAACCCCTTTTCTTCTATACACTTTTCTACAATAGCGCAAAAAATACTTTTTAAAAAGCTTTTTTTTTAATATAATTCAAAAATCATGCAAAAACAAATTGAAATAGCACCTATGTTGGATTGGACGGATACCTTTTTCCGTCAGTTTTTCCGTTTAATCAGCCACCATGCACCGCTTTACACGGAAATGATTGCCGAACAAGCATTGGCACATGGCGATATCGAAAAATTACTTTCTTTTAATCCGGTCGAACAACCATTGATTTTGCAAGTCGGCGGAAGTTCACCCGATTTAATGGCAAACGCCGCACAGTTGGCCGAACAAAAGGGATTTCAAGCAATCAACATCAACGCCGGATGTCCATCCGAACGGGTGCAAGCCGGTGCTTTCGGAGCTTGTTTAATGGCATGTCCGCAACAAGTTACCGATTGTGTAAAAGCAATGAAAGCAAAAACGAAATTGCCCGTCACGATAAAAACACGCATTGCATTAGATGACAAAAACGACTCCACAGATGGTTTTGATGCTTGTTGTCGATTTGTTGAAGCAACGGCAAATGCCGGTTGCCAACGTTTTATTATTCACGCCAGAAAAGCCCGTCTGAAAGGTTTAACACCCAAAGAAAACCGCCAAAAATTACCAATCGATTATTCCGTTGTTTATCGCATTAAAGAAAAATTTCCCGAACTTGAAATTTTAATCAACGGACAAATTTTAAGCATTGAAGAAATTCAAACGCATTTGAAATATACCGATGGCGTTATGATTGAGCGTTGGGCTTATGCTGACCCTTACGGATTGGCGGATATCGATAAATTATTTTATAATGACAATCACCCCGTTTTAAGCAGAAAAGAAATTATCGAACATCTTTTACCCGTAATTGAGACATACGAAAAGCCATTGCACGCAACCCGTCATTTAATGGGTCTTTATGCCAAAACACCCCTTTCGAAAAAATGGAAACAAACTTTATTGGAAAACAATTTGTCAAAAATATATGAATTTCAAGAAAGTTGTTGATTTTTATAAAATTTTATGTTATAATAGTTCCGTAATCATGTGAAAGGAGACGAAAATCATGAAAAAAACATTATTTACATCTGTTGCAACTGCCGCCTTGATTTTTGGCGCAGGAATTGCACCGAAAGCAGACGCACGCGATCCTTATTATTTCCCGCGTGACAAACATCATCACAACGAAGCGGCCGAAATTGTTGGCGTTTCATTGGCTGGTGCAGCTGCGGTTATTGATGCTTTGACGGGTCGTCCAAGAACAGTTATTGTTGAACAACCTGTTGTTGTGGCACCGGCTCCGGTTGTTGTATTACCGCCACCTCCACCACCAAAACCGGTTGTTATCATTGAACGTCCGGCTCCGGTTATTGTAACTCCACCTGTTGTTGTTACACCGCGCCGTCCAAAAACAACGGTTATTGTAAAACAAAAACATCGTTAAAAACAAAAGGCCTTCAAATCGAAGGCCTTTTCTTTATTTCAATTCAACGACTATTGGCGCATGATCCGATGGCTTTTCACATGACCGGTATTCTTTCAACACATCTGCCCGTGTTGTTTTCCCCTTAAACAAAGCGGAAGACAAAAAGATATAATCCAAAAAAATACCGTGATTACGTGGCCATGCACCGCCTTGAAAGTCCCAAAAGGTATAAAATTCTTCATCTTTATGAAAATCACGCATCGGATTTTCCACAGGCAACGTCAAAAGTTCACGAAAAGCCGCACGTACAGGCGGTATCATCAAAACGCTGTTTTCAAAAAGTGCCGGATTATAAACATCTTTATCTTGTTCAATAACATTAAAATCCCCGCCGATGATGTAATTTTCCGTTTGTTCAAGGTGTTTTTTCAACGCCGACAACCATTTTAATTTATATTCCAATCGGGAAGTGTCTGTCGGATTATTCATCGGCGCTTGTCCGTTTGGCACATAAACGCTGATTAAATGCGTTCCATCGGATTGTTCAGCTTCCACAAAACGTGCTTGGTCTTCGAATCCAATCAAAGCCGTTGATTTTAATTTAATCGGCTCTTTACTTAAAATGGCGACTCCGTTCCATGATTTTTGACCCGAAATAACGCTTTCATAACCGGCGGCACGTAATTCAAAAAAGGGAAATTTATCTTCTTCAACTTTTATTTCCTGCAAAAAAACAACGTCCGGTTTTTCCTTTTCCAGCAAAGAAAGCAACAACTCCATTCTTGCCCGAATCGATGCCACATTCCAAGAAATAATTTTTTTCATTGCTTTTTCTCCTTTTTACTTTATAATTCGTTCTTATGAGAAACAAGTATAAACTTTTTTTACCGATTGTCATTCTTTTTTTGGGCTTTTCCGCATTTGCCGAATGCCCAAGCATGAAAGAACCAAAATTGGACATTCATTTTAAGTATGGCAAAATCCATTACATCAACAACAAAAGCAGTGACGAATTTCCGGCAACGCCGTATTCTTCCGTTATGGGTTTAACGGTGACAAGTTTGCAAAACGGGGTCAATGCTCAATCCGAAGTAAAAACAAATCCAAGCGGTGGCTTTTGCGTTTATCCGCGCACATTAAAAGTGGTTATCGGATACCCGCGCGTTGATGTTTATATCGATAAAAAATACAGACCGGGCACTTGCAATTATAAAGTTGTGAAGGAACATGAAAATTATCATGCCCGCGTTCAACTGGAAGGATTGAAATTCTTTTCCGGAAAAATAAAAAGCGCTTACAAAGTCGCTTTATTAAAAGTCAAACCGGTTGAAATCAGCGATCCAAGTGAAGCTATGCAAGCCAACAGCCAAATAGTCGAACAAATCAAAGCTGACGTACAACCTTTGTTGGAATACGTAAATAAACGGCTAACCGAAGAAAACATGGTCATCGATACTGAAACTTCTTATGAAGAAGAAAGCAGAAAATGTCCGAAATGGTAATTTTTTATATCTTATAAATCTTTTGTTAAGAATTATATCCAATAATAGATAACGTTGATTCTGATAAAGGGGTTATCTATTGCTTAAAAAAATTGTTCTTTTACTTATTTGTTTCTTTGTCAGCCGGCCGGTTTTGGCTGTTTCAACACTGGTTGCCGATGTTCAAAGCGGTTACGTATTACACGCACAAAATGCCGACAAACAATTATATCCTGCCTCTTTAACAAAAGTTATGACATTATACATTACCTTTGATGCTTTGGAAAAAGGCATTATCGGAATGGATGATTTATTGCCTGTTTCAAAACACGCTGCCAGCCAACCGAAATCAAAACTTTATTTGAAAGAAGGTTCTGTTATTACCGTCCGCGATGCCATTTTGGCTTTGATTGTCAAATCCGCCAACGATGCCGCCGTTGTTTTAGCGGAAGGTTTAGCCCCGTCAGAAGAAGATTTTGCTTTGATGATGACCCGCTTTGCAAAGGATTTGGGATTGACACACACAACGTTCAAAAACGCTTCCGGCCTGCATAACCCCGAACAAGTCACATCAGCAAAAGATATGGCCGTTTTGGCAATCGCTATGATCAATCATTTTCCGCAATATTATCCGTTGTTTTCAACAAAATCTTTCAAGTTCAACGGAAAAACATATTATTCACACAATGGCATTTTACTTTATTACAAAGGCGCAGAAGGTTTCAAAACAGGCTTTATTTCCGCAGTCGGATACAACATTGTTTCAACGGCAAAACGTAACGGACGCACTTTGGTTGGCGTTGTTATCGGGGAAAACAGTTCGGAAAAACGTGACCGCAAAATGCGTTCTTTGTTAGACACCGGATTCAAAAAAGCAAAAGAAAAAGAAGAAGAATTGACAAAGTTGGGACAAAACCCGTTCTTAAAAAGAGCCTATATTTCCAAATCACATCGTGACATTTACGATCCGGTTTTGATTGCCAGTGTGGCACGTACTCGTGCAAAAGTTTCCGAATTGACTGCCACAGGAAATCAAGTTTTATTAGCTTCGATTCCTTTATCTTCGCTTGACGATGATACCATTTCGATTGAACAAGGCGACTATGCACCGGCAGATTGGAGCATTCAAATCGGCGCTTTTGCATCAAAATCAAAGGCGGAAAAACAAGCACAAACAGCACAAGATATTTTGAAAATCAAAACAACATCAGTTGAATTACCGGCTCATTCATCATTGTTCCGTTCTCGCCTGTCGGGATTCGAAACAAAAGAAGATGCCGAAGCCGCTTGTAAAATTTTAGCCGGCAAATCAATGCCTTGTTTGGCGATTGCTCCCCGTAAAGGAATGTATTAAAAATTTTGCTTTTCTTGTTTTTTGAACTATGCTATATTGCACAGGAAAAGGAAAAACGATGAAAAAAATACTTTTAATTACTTTATTATGCTTGACTTTGGCCGCTTGTTCTTCTGATACGGTTATGCCGGAAAAGTCCGTTGGAACGCTTTACAACGAAGCGATGGATTATGTGGAAGATGAAAGTTACGCCAAAGCCATCAAATTATTTGATGAAGTCGAACGCCAACACCCCTATTCACCATGGGCGGCAAAAGCACAAATTATGACGGCTTATTTATATTACGTTCAACCGAAATACACGGATGCCGTTTTGGCAATCAACCGTTTTTTAAGCTTGCACCCGGGAAACAAATATGCCCCTTACGCTTATTATTTAAAGGGTATGTGTTACTATGAACAAATCACGGATACCAGTCGTTCTCAAATGGCAACAAAAGAAGCTTATGATGCTTTCAATCGGTTGATTGTTTTATATCCCGATTCCGAATATGCAAAAGATGCCGTTGCTAAAATGCGCCTGACACTGAATCACATGGCCGGCAAAGAAATGACCATTGGTCGTTATTATTTGAAACAAGGTAAATATGGTGCCGCATTGAATCGCTTTGCAGATGTTGTTCGCAATTATCAAAATACGGAACAAGTGGAAGAAGCGTTGTATCGTTTAACCGAAACATATTTGATTTTGGGTTTAAGTGATGAAGCAAAACGTTCTGCCGCCGTTTTGGGATATAATTATCCGGCTTCGGAATGGTACAAAAAAGCATATAATTTAATGCAGGAAGAGAAAGCCAAATAAAATGTTGCAATCGTTATCAATTCATAATGTTGTTTTGATTGATAAGTTGACTTTAAACTTTGACAAGGGTTTAAGTGTTTTTACCGGCGAAACAGGTGCCGGTAAATCCATTTTATTAGATGCGTTATCTTTGGCGTTGGGGGAAAGAGCCGACACGGGATTGGTTCGTCACGGGCAAGACAGTTTGTCCGTAACGGCCGAATTTGTAATCGATGAAAAACACCCGGCATATAAGTTGTTAAAAGAAAATGAATTGGATGCCGATACCACTTTAATTTTACGCCGTACACTTTCAAAAGACGGCAAAAGCAAAGCTTTTCTTAACGATACACCCATCAGTGTCAATTTATTACGCCAAATCGGTGATACATTGGTGGAAATACACGGACAATTTGCCAGCCACAGTTTGTTAAATCCGGCGACTCATTTGGGTGTATTGGATAAATACGGAAAGTTGGAAAAATTTGCAAATGATTGTCAGTCGGCCTATTCGGATTGGAAAGACGCCGAAAAAAATGTGCAAAAAGCATTGGCTATATTACAAAAAGCAAAAGAAGATGAAGAATTTTTAACACATGCCGTTAAAGAATTAAAGGCGTTTAATCCGAAAGTCGGGGAAGAAAATGAACTTTCCGAACGCAGAACCGCTTTAATGAACGCCGAAAAAATAACGGAAAGTTTGAATGCCGCTTATCAAATTTTATCATCTTCCGCGGGATCGAATTTGCAATCTCAAATTACAACGGCAATGCGTGAATTGGAAAAAGCAGATCGCTTTATGCCCAACAAATTTGAAAGCATTTTATCCGATCTGGATACGGTTTCGGAAGGGTTAGCGACCGTTTCCGATGAATTGGAAAACATCGCTTCATCATTTGAAGACCCGGCACAAGAATTGGAACAAGTCGATGAAAGATTCTTTTCATTAAAGGATTTGGCACGCAAATACCATGTTGAATGCGATGAATTACCCGCGACATTGACAGATTTCGAAGAAAAACTTTCACTGATTGACAAAGGGGAAGATGAATTGCTTGCTTTGCGTTCAAAGGCTGAAAATGCCCGTTTGGACTTTATCCAAAAAGCATCCGTGCTCAGTCAAAAACGCCATGAGGCCGCCAAAAAATTGGATAACGCCGTTGCCAAAGAATTACCTGCTTTGAAATTGGAAAAGGCACGCTTTGTTACGCAAATTGATGATTTGCCCGAAAACAATTTTACATCTGACGGAATGAACAATGTCACTTTCTGTATTTCGGCAAATGCCGGCACGCCACCTGCTCCGCTGAATAAAATAGCGTCCGGTGGTGAGTTGGCTCGTTTTATGTTGGCATTGAAAGTGAACTTGGCGGGATTGGAAGATATACCGACTTTGATTTTTGATGAAGTGGACAGCGGTATTGGCGGTGCCACGGCATCGGCGGTCGGTGAACGTTTGGCGCGCTTGGCAAAAGAACGGCAAGTATTGGTCATTACACATTCACCGCAAGTTGCTGCCTTTGGTACTGTTCACATGCAAGTTTCCAAATTCACAAAAGATGATGCTGTTTTGACAACCGTCACACCTTTGGTTGATGATAACAGGTTGGAAGAAATTGCCCGTATGTTATCGGGTGCTCAAATAACCGAAGCCGCACGATTGGCCGCAAAAACATTATGGGAGAAATCATGCATTTAAGACAAATCGCCCCCGTAAATTTAACGTTGGAACAAGCCGCCGAAGAATTAAAGTCTTTGGCAAAAGAATTGGCCGAACTTGATAATGCTTATTATCAGGACGATGCGCCTTTACTTGACGACAGCGCTTATGACGCATTAAAAAAACGGAACGAAGAAATTGAACGATTGTTTCCGGAACTGATTTTGCTCAATACGCCATCAAAGAAAGTCGGTGCCAGTGCCGCCGAAGGATTTTCCAAAATTACACATAAAGAACCTATGCTTTCACTTTCCAACATTTTTGATGAAAGCGAAATTTTGGAATTTACGGACAGAATTAAACGTTTTTTGAATTTGGAAGGCGACTTGGATTTTGTCGCTGAACCGAAAATTGACGGCCTGTCTTATTCCGTTTTGTATGAAAAAGGAAAAATGGTAAAAGCCGCCACACGCGGTGACGGTGCAATTGGGGAAGACATTACTGCCAACATTAAAACTATTCCAGATTTACCGGTGCAATTAAGGGGAAATCATTTTCCTGATGTAGTTGAAATTCGTGGCGAAGTTTATATGGATAAAGCCGACTTTTTTGCTTTGAATCAGCAACAGGAATCTTTGGGTAAAAAAGTTTTTGCCAATCCGCGTAATGCGGCCGCCGGTTCTTTGCGTCAGCTTGACCCCACTATTACCGCCAATCGAAAATTGAGTTTATTTGCTTATACTGTCGGTTATGTTGATAATCCGATATGGCAAACTCAATGGGAATTGTTGGAATTATTCAAAGAATGGGGTTTCCCGACTGCTCCTCAAATTCGTTTTTGTAAAACAAATGATGATTTATTGAATTATTATCGACACATGCAAGAAATTCGTGCCGATATGGCTTATGATATTGACGGCGTTGTTTATAAAGTCAATCGTTTGGATTATCAAAAACGATTGGGTTCTATTGCACGCGCACCGCGTTGGGCTATTGCCCACAAATTCCCGCCGACACAGGCACAAACGCGATTAAACAATATCCGTATTCAAGTCGGACGCACAGGCGTTTTAACACCCGTTGCGGATTTGGAACCCATCAACGTTGGTGGCGTTATGGTATCCCATGCGACATTGCACAATAAAGACGAATTGGACAGAAAAGATATTCGTATCGGCGACACGGTTGTTATTCAACGTGCCGGCGATGTTATTCCTCAGGTTGTTCAGGTATTAAAAGAAAAACGTCCGCAGGACAGTAAGCCGTTTGAATTTCCCGTTTTTTGTCCGATTTGTGGCAGTCACGTTATTCGTGAAGAAGACGAAGCCGCCCATTATTGCAGTGGTGGTTTGATTTGTCCGGCACAGGCTTTGGCACGATTAAAACACTTTGTATCAAAAGATGCTTTGGATATCGAAGGTTTAGGCAAAAAGAATATGGAAACATTCTTTGAGTTGGGTTGGATTCATACGCCGGCGGACATTTTCACTTTGCAAAATAATCACGCCAACGATTTAAGAATAATGGAAGGTTGGGGAGAAAAATCAGCCAACAATTTATTTGATTCTATTTCAAAAGTCGCACAAGGAACCGCTTTGGATAAATTTATTTTTGCTTTGGGTATTCGTGGTGTCGGCAGTGCAACAGCACGTATTTTGGCAGAACGTTATACAACTTTTGAAAATTTAGTCCAACAAGCAACTTCCTTGTTTGGTAAAGATGAGTTGTTATCCATTGACGGAATCGGTGAAGTTATGGCCAATGATATTATCGACTTTTTTCAAGAACCGAAGAATCGGGAATTGTTGGGAAAATTGACATCACAAATCAACGTATTACCGTTTGAAAATCACAAACGACAAACGGCACTTACAGGAAAAACGGTTGTCTTTACCGGCACATTACAAGAAATGACTCGTGATGAAGCAAAGGCTTTGGCATTAGCTGCGGGAGCAAAAGTTTCAGGCAGTGTTTCATCAAAAACCGATTATGTTATCATGGGTGAAAATGCGGGTTCGAAGGCAAAAAATGCTGAAAAATTAAATATTTCCATAATAAGTGAAAAAGATTTTAAACAAATGCTTGAAATTATTTAAAAGTCTGTTAGACTGAAAAAACAAATGATGGGAAAATGAAATGACTGATGAAAAAAACAACGTTCAAACAGGTGCGAGTCCGGAGTATGTAGGGCCTCCCAAATCGCGCGCATTTCAAAGCAGTACAGCACCACAAGGCATGCCAAAAGTGGCACCTTCGGCGCCTCCCATGCCAAAACAAATCAGTCCGGATCAACAATTGGACGAACAAAGCATCTTGATGGACAACAGTACCTTTAAGGGCGATGGCGGTGATAACGAATTGCTTCGTGCGATTGCATCAGAAGAAAACGTTATGAAAATACCGGAAAAAAAGAAAAAAGAAAAGCAAAAGAAAGATTTCGACCTGAAAGATCTTAAAAAGTTCATAGATGATTTGTCTACGATGCACCAACAATGGAAGTTTTTCTATAAAGAAAATGAACGGACTTTCAACATATTAAACATCTTTTGGATGATTGCAAAAGTGTTGTTCTATTGTGCCGGGTTGGCGTTCTTTGCGTTATCTTCCTATTTTTATTTCACATTCGAAGATCAAATTCACGCTTATTTGAATAAAAAAGGTGTGGACAATATCACTTTTGAGAAAATTGATTATTCTTTGTCCGGTTTCATTCTTTATAATGTAAAGGAAAGAGACGGCCTGTTTTCAATCGACCATATCCGCGCTCAATACAGCTTTGCGGATTTGTTGGAAAAGAAGATTCCTTTTGTCGGAATCGATACATTAAAAGTGCGTATTGAAGAAGGCGAAAACGCCAAAAATACGACACAAAAATTTGCAAAAACTTTGTATAATTTGGGTTTGTTCGATAACAGTTCCTTATTTTCCGTCAAAAATTTAAGATTGGACAATTCTGTTTTATACATCGGCGATAAAAAATATAACTTACCGGTCAACTTTTCCGGTATTGGTACCTTAAATCATCTGACTTTCCCGATTGTATTAAAGAATGAATACGTAAATTTGGTTGCCAGTGTAGATGTTGATATTTCATCTTCATCAGCTACATGGAAATTGGATGTTACCAACGGATCTTTAACATTACCGAACTTAGGTTCAAAAGATTTAAGAGGAACGGCAAACTTTACAACATCAAGGGGAACTTTGGTTTCTGCCAGCTTCTCGGGACAATTAAAGGACGATGAAGAAACAAAGGATGTTACCGTGAACTTGTCAAGAAACGGTCAGGAAGCTTGGTCGGCCCGTATCGGTTTAACCATTCCGCAGAGAAATGCCCCGCCCACTGTTTATCTGTTGAACTTATCAAATGTTTTGTTCGGAAAAGACTTAAAATCATTCAGAACGGATGCGCCTATTTCCATCAAAGCAACAAATTTCCAATTTTCAAAATTCGGTGCTGATGAAATCAAACTCAATTTAAGGGGTGCATTGACTTGCAATATGGACATTTGCACTTATTTCATCAGAGAAAAATCGGAAATGATCATGTTGACACCGGTTTATTCTTTCTATGAAACGGACTTATTTGCAGCATATTCTGTTTTGGAAATCGCACCATCAAAAGAACCGGCTATGTTGTTGAGAAAAGACGGCGTTCAATTTAATATTTATTCCGCACCCAGTTCGTTGTCTTTAAGAAAACGGTCGAATATCGATACGGCAAATCAAAACGTTGTGGTTGATTTAGCACACTCACATATAAACGCTTCGTTTAATTTTAAAGATAAAAATACTGCTTTGGAACTTTCCAGCAGCTTTGACAGAATTGACGAACCGACTTTCTTGTTGGAAAAAGGTGATTTGCACTTAAAACTGTCCGAACAAGGTTTGACAACACAAATGGAAGCCAGAAAAGCACGCTTCAAAGACTTCCCTTATTTCAAACCGGAATTCAGTATGAAATTGACGGTGTTGCCGGATTATTATTTCAGTGGCATTTTGAGAAGCTCGAGAAACAACATATCAGTGACCATGAATGGCTATTATAACCCGTATAACTTTGGTGTTTTAATGGCTGTTCAAACAACCGAACCGATTGTATTTGGTGAAAATCGTCCCTTACCGCACGAAATATCATCACTGGTCAGCGAACGAATAACAGATGTGTCCGGCAAAGTCAGTTTAAAGGGTGAAATACACTACAAGGGTCCTCGTGTTATCAGTGGTCCGTTGAAAGTAAAACTTGATGATTTGTCGTTTAAATACGGTAATACAGAAGTCAAGAATATGAATACTGTTTTGAATATTTCACAATTGTTGCCTTTCGGGGCCCAAGGTGTACAGAACATTTATGCAGAATCCGTAACGAACATCTTGCCGTTTAAGAATGTCAATACGCAAATTTTCTTTGATGCCAACAGAAAACAATTTAACTTCTCATCATTATCAGCTGATGTAGCGGGTTATTCGTTGCTTATCGATCCGATGTGGTACAGTTACACTTCGCCGATTTACAACTTTAACTTCAAAGGACGCTTGGTACCAGCTCAAAACATTTTGAACGGAACAACGTTGAATGATGTTAAAATAAAGGGAAATGCTTATGTCACTTTGGCTTTGCAAATGGAAGATGCAAATGTGGCATTGAAGACAATGGAATTTTCCGTCCCGTCCGAAGGTACGATTTACTATACACCAAAGGTTTACAAAGCACAGGAATTGGAAAACTTAAAACAATTGGATTTCAGAAACTTGGCTGTTTACTTAATCGGACAAGGTGAAGAAAACGAATTGATTTTCTCCAGTGAAAACAAATCCAACAAGGTTAAAAAGAAAACAAATTTCCGTATGAAAGTCAAAAAGCCTTTGTCAGAATTTATTTTACCGCAAAAGACGGTTATTCCGGATTTCGTTGCGGAAGAAAAAGGACGCTTTTAATTGATGTTGGCTTTCCTTTTTTTCCTGTTGATTATCTTATGGGGAACGATTTTAATTCAAACGCATAGCTTTGTAGTTTGCTTTTGCGCTTTATTGGCAATTGCAGTTATTTTCGTGTTGTCCAAAAATCAAAACGTAAAATTACCCAAAACAAAATTATTACCCAGCAAAATTATTTTAACAATATCGTTTTGGTCGTGCGTTGCTTTTTGTCTGAATGCCTATCAAAAAAGCGTCAACTGTTTGAATTGCCAATTATCTCATTGGAAGACGGTTTCAGAACCTCATTTCACAAACGGGTGGAATTTCCAAAACATCAAAAATATATGGATTATGTACCCGCGCTTTGTGGTGATTATCGGTTTATTTACCCTGTGGGCAATTGCATTTGTTTATGCAATGAAAAAGGAGAATAAAAAATGATGGATATATCCTTTTTCACGGGGTTATGGATTGCCTTTTTTGTCGTTGCATTGGGATCGTTTTTTGTTTTCTTTGCCAAACAATTCAAAACTTTTGTATTGGGTTGCGCTTTAAGTTTATCGGGTATCAACATCCAAATTTTGAACTTTGATATTTTCCGTGAATCAAAAACGGGACAAGTCATCATCGTTGCCCTGTGGATTTTATTTTTATTCGAAATGATTGCATTCAAAT
The DNA here is from genome assembly GCA_017632555.1 of Alphaproteobacteria bacterium. Next base: position 17,240 of record JAGBRF010000152.1, read on the forward strand.
ATGCTCTGTCAACCGAATCAAAAATAAATAAAATGTTCTTCGGCCTGCCACTTTTAGCCTTTGTTTCAACGGCGGTTTCGTTGGATTTATTGACACTGGCATTTGGGTTATCATTGTTTGCCATTACATTTGCCGTATTTGGTGCATTAAAGGGACAAAAAAAAGAAAAATTGTTTATCGCCATTCAAAAAATGGGCATTGCTTTTTTAGGTTATGCTTATGGTATGGCCATTTTATTTACACGTGAAGCAACAACATCTTTTGGTCTGTTGAGAAAAGAATTATGCTTTAAAGCGGGTCGAGAAAACGGTCTGGACGAATGGACAATATTGGGTGTCGGGTTGGTTGTTTTGGCTGTTGTTATTGAACTGTATGCCGTTATTCCTTTGATTGGAAAGAAAAATGAAAAAGTTTGAAATCGTTTTTGAAAAAGTTTGTTCCAGTACGAATGATATAGCAAAGGAATTGCCACCCTATACTGCTGTTTATGCTGAACGTCAAACAAACGGACGCGGACGAATGGGTCGGTCTTGGCAAGACGGACTAGGTAATTTGATGACCAGCATTGTTTTACCCAAACCGAAACAAGCACAACTTTTTTCTTTTTTGGCATCTTTGGCGGTGGCACAAAGCATTGCCTTTTTGTCCCCGCGCATTAAATGGCCCAATGACATATTGATTGATAACAAAAAAGTTTGCGGTATTTTATTGGAAACGTTCAATGATAAGCTTATTATCGGCATTGGCGTCAACATTGAAAATCACCCGAACGGCGGAACGCTTTACCCGACAACGTGCTTAAAAGAACACGGACGAGCCGTTGAAGCAAAAACATTATTATCGGAAATTATACAAAATCTTTCTTTTCTGATAGAATGCTTTGATAAAAAGGGCTTTGAGCCAATTCGTATGGATTGGTTGGAATTTGCTTGCGGTATAGGTCAACCGATTACCGTCAATTTGCCAAACAAGTCTGTTGAAGGTATATTCAGCGGACTAAATGAAAACGGCGCACTTATTTTAACAAATAAAAATCAAACGCAATTTATCACAGCGGGCGATGTTTTTATGATTGATGAAAAAAAGGATAACAATGAATAACAAAACAGAAATATCTGATACGTTGGAAGAAACTGAACCTGCGGAAGTTTTAATCCCGAAAGATTCTTTGGTCTTTGTCCCCTTAGGTGGCATAACCGGAATTGGAATGAACTTCTTTTTATACGGATACAAAGGAAAATGGTTGGTCGTTGATTGCGGTATGGGCTTTTCCGATGACCATTTGCCCGGCGTTGATTTGTTGTTACCGGATCCGGCGTTCATTGCACAGCATAAAAAGGACATTGTCGGGTTGGTCATCACGCACGGACACGAAGACCACATCGGCGCTATTCCGTATTTGTGGCAAGATTTACAATGCCCCATTTACGCAACACCTTTTACGGCCGAATTGATCGAAGATAAAATGATGGAATTTGATTTATTGCGCAGAGCCGAAATCGTTGTTGTCGAACAAAACAGCACCATCGATTTATCCCCGTTTGAAATTGAATTTATATCGGCGGACCATTCCATTCCCGAACCGAATATGTTGGCTATTCACACGGACGAAGGAACCATTGTTCATTCGGGCGATTGGCGTTTCGGACAAAATGATTCTTTTGATGTCAAACCATTACAACGTTTGGGCAAAAAAGGTGTGTTGGCGTTGGTATCCGATTCAACAAATATCTTTGTGGATTCCCAGGAAAAAAGCGAACAAGATGTAGCCAAAACTTTGGAAGAATTGTTTAAGTTACAAAAAGGGCGCATCTTCGTTACTTGCTTTGCTTCAAACGTTACCCGTATGGAAAGCATTTATAAAGCCGCAAAGGCCACGGGGCGCTTTGTTTGTTTGCTGGGGCGTTCATTGTGGCGGATTGATGATGCTGCACGCGCAACGGGTTATTTAAAGGACGTTTTGCCGTTTTTAACGGAAGAACAAGCCGAAGAATTGGACGATTCAAAAATCGTTTACATTTGCACAGGATCACAAGGTGAATCTTATTCTTCATTATCAAAATTGGCCTCTACAAAATCCGGTTCATCTATTCGTTTGAACGAAAATGATGTTGTTATCTTTTCGTCCCGCATTATTCCGGGAAATGAACAAGCTATTGCCAGCCTGCAAAGACGTTTAATGGCAACCGGTTGTCGAATTATCACCGATAAAGATGCTTTGGTTCACGTTTCCGGACACCCTGCCCGTGCAGATGTTCAAAAATTATACCAATTGTTAAAACCCAAAATTGTTATTCCCGTACACGGTGAACCTTTACAGTTGATTGAGCAAAAAAAATTGGCACTGGAATGCGGAATAAAAGCCGCCATCAATTTACAAGAAGGCGATGTGTTGGAATTAAACGATGCCGAACCTGAAATTTTAGGCGAAGTCCCTGTCGGTTGTTTGGCGGTTGACGGTAAAAAAATCATTCCTATCAGTGCAAACGTTATCAAAAAACGGCGTCAAATGATAGATGCAGGATCGGTTGTTGTGACCGTTGTCGTCAATAAAGACGGCGATATTTTGGGGCAACCGCAATTATCTTCTTTCGGCCTGTTGACCGAAGAAGACGGCAGTCAAGACGAATTATTCAAAGCCATTTTTGATACGGTTCAAAATTTAGATACCGATAAAAAAACAAACGATGATGTATTAAAAGAGGAAATTCGAATCTCGGTCCGCCATTTCATAAATGAAGTGTATGGGAAAAAACCGTTATTGGAAATTCATCTGATTCGGATATAAAATTATTCGCTTTTTAATGCTTTCATCAAAGTGCGATAAGCACCGGTAATGTTTTTGAAAATTTCTTCCGCTTCTTTTGAACCGGCATTTTTGTCAGGGTGATATTTTTTGGCCAACGCTTTGTACTGAACCTTCACGGTTTCCGTTGTAATCGGCGGATTCAAATTCAATGTGCGAATTGCATCCAAATGTTCCACCGTTGCCAAAAAGGGCCTTTTGATATGTGCATCTTTGCTTTCAAAATCGTCCATTTCGGGCAATATACGGCGTTTTTTCTGACGCCCCTTTGACAATCCCAAAATATCCAACGGATCTTTCAGTGCATTAGCATATAAATCATTGACACGCCAAGTCGGTCGATGTCAGACCAAATCCAAACGAATCTGTTGTTCGATTTCATCAGCACTCATACCTTCGTAAAAATTCCAATTTTTATTGTATTCTTGAACGTGTTCCAAACAAAACCAATAAAAATTTTTCAACGTCCTGTCTTTCGGTGCACGATAGATTCCTTCCCGCTTGCATCCTTTGCAATCGCAGGTTTTTCCCGTACTTTCCGGTATGTATTTTTTACTACTTTTACGTGCACACATTTTTATTTTTTCATCTTTTTATAAAAAATATTCACTTATTATATTGCAATATAATCGTTTATGACCTATTATAAAGTGTATAAACGATTTGTTACAATCGTTTTAAGCGAAATTGACTTATTATATTAACAGAAAAGAAAGGAAAAATCAATGCTTTTATGTAAAAATGTTGTTGTAAACGGCCGCAGAACAAGCATGCGTTTGGACAAAGAAACTTGGCTTGCGCTTTCGGATATTTGTAAGCGGGAAAACATTACGCTTTACAAGTTGTGTTCTTTAATCGATTCGTCAAAAGGGTCTTCTGGTTTATCATCGGCGACACGCTTATTTGTTTTGACTTATTATCGCCGTTCATTAGCAAAATACGAAGTCGGCATTAAACAGGCCACGGAAGCGGCTCCCAGCTTTCGTGTTGAACAAGTTTTAAACGCCGTTCGCAGTCAATAAAAACCCCGGTTATCCGTCAAAAAAAGGGTCAATCCGTATGATTGACCTTTTTTCTTTCATTTTTTTCATTTTTTACTAGCTTTTTTGTTGCTTTTCGGATATAATCAAGTAAATTTTATTGTGGGAAGGTAAAAATGGATATTAATAAAAAAGTACAAAAAATAACCCTTGTCTTTACGATTTGGACACTTCTTTACTTGATTTGGTATCGTTGGGTGATGTTGGAAAACTATGATTTCAACATTTTTCTGGCTGACGATTGGAAGTTTATCTTTAACAAATGGTGGAATGAAGGTTGGATTATTGAAGGTTCATATTTTTGGATTTTCGTCATTTTGTTGTTTTTGTTTATACCGCTTTGGATATTGGGCCTTTGCTTATTTTCTTCCATCAATTACAGAGCAAAATATGAAAAAATATTCGAACCTTTGATTTACAAAAACAAATCAAAAAAGATTCAAGCAAACAGTGGCAAAGTCAGAGTTAAAAGAAAAAAGACATATTTGGAAGTTCGTCCGCGTGCTTTATCCGTTTCACCGCAAAAAGTTGCTTCTGTTCAACAACAACCAAAACCGGATGATGTTATGTCCGATTCAAATGATTTGTTTATGTCAAACAATCCGGACAAATCTTTGAAAAACACTTCCTTCTCTCGCCGTGAAGTTACTGACGATTTTGAAGGCGATTCTCCGTTTGAAACACCGGATATGATGAACGAATTGTTGGGCAAACAAGAAACCGAAGAATTAAAAGAAGACTTGCCTCAAATTATGGAAGATGCCGGTGCTGTTGTTATTTCAAAACCGACCATTGACAAAGATTCCGTTACTTATCTTGCCTTATCACAAGACAAGGCTTTCTTGGTCTTGACCGATTATGAAGAAGGTGACTGGTTGGCTGACGAAGAACGTTTCAATGACGAAGATCCTTTGTGGTTTTCGGAAACGGCTCATCGTATTTCACCGATTACAACCTTGAAAAACTTTGAAGCGTCTTTACAAAAGAAATTATCCGATGCCGATTTGGACATTAAAACTCAAATCATTTTGGTAAAGACAAACGGAAACATCATCAATGCAGAAGATATGTTATCGATATGGGAACAAATGAACGCTTGGGTTGCGCGTTCATCTTTCGGATTACCGGAAGAATTACCCTCTTTTACAGAAGTTTTTCCAAAGGATTTAACGCATCCTGATGAAGATGTTGTTGAAAAAGTTGAAACTATTGTCAAAAAATAATAAAAAAACAGGGGAGATATAATGGTTTTTCAGCGCGCAGGAGAATATGCAGATAGAGATAAAGCGGTATCATTTTTGGTTGTCGCTTTTGCTATTGCAGTTGTTGTTTGCATATTGATGCTTTACTTTATCATTCCGGTCTATGCCATTTTAAACAATGGTTTGTCACGTAATGTGATGGTAGATGTTCTGGACTTTATGAAAAAATCATTTAACCCTGCGTTCTTGTATGCCAATTATGTTCAATGGATACAAAAATGTATCTTGACAAAGAAAATCACAACCATTTTAATTCCATTCATTCCCTTTATCACAGCCATGATTATCTTCATCGTTGCGGTTATCATCAACCCACACGATTTTATGTTAAAAACATTTGGTGGCGGACGTATGGCAACTTATGCCGATGTCAAAAAGATGAAGTTATTTAACGGCTTTGTTATCGTTTTGGGACGGTTCAAAGGAAAGTTATTAAAGATGCCGGAAACATTGTCCGCATTGGTTGTTGCGCCTCCTGGTACCGGTAAAACCGTTGGTGTTGTGATTCCGACTATCTTGGAATCCCCGGGTATGAGTATTATCGTCAACGACCCGAAGCCTGAATTGTGCTATAAAACATCGGGCTATCGTGCAACACAAGGTCCTGTGTTTATTATCAACTGGGGTGAAGAAGATGATCCGGAAAAAGGTATTTTCTATCCGTCATGGAACCCGTTGTCCCCGACCTGTTTGCCACCGGCTCGTCCTCCCCGAGATATGTACATTGACTCCATGGTGGCGGTTATCGTTGAAGAACCAAAAGGTGGTGCGGACCCGCACTGGTCAAAAACCGGTCGAAATGCGATGTCCGGATTTTTGCATTTTATTTCCAGTAAATGCGAACGCGCCAGAGCAAATGATTACTTTGCTTCCCGTTTGATGGAAGGTGCCTTTGATGATGAAGATGCAAAAGTTTTGGCCACTTACTATGCCGAAATGCCGGATATGAGTGCGCGTAATGCTTTGATGGCATTGCAACAAGGCAACTTGACTTATGATTCTTACGCACCGATTGGGACGTGGGAAGGATTGCCTCAATATTGGCATGGTTGCGAACCGTGCATTGCCATGATTTTGGATTGGTTGAACGATGCGCAAATGAAAATTTCTGCTGACTTGAAACGCCGTCAAGATGAAGGCGATCAAATGGCTGCTTTGGCCGACCCGATGCGTGATGTGTTGGATTATGCCGTCAATGAATGTAACCGTTTCCATTATTCACAACGTGCTATGTTGGAAATGAACCAGTTGGCCAGTACGCCGGATAAGGAACGTGGTTCTATTTTGTCAACGGCATTGACCGGTATCGGTATCTTTAAAAACTCTGCGGTTCGTTCACGTACACGTTTTTCCGATTTTACCTTCCGCGA
>JAGBRF010000153.1 GCA_017632555.1 Alphaproteobacteria bacterium
AACCGGCAGAGCTTTGTCCGATAATCGTCAAAGAACGATAGTTGTTGTAACAGTTGATTGACGAAGCGCCGATTGTTCTGTTGATTGAAATCAACGAACGCAAAGGTACCATTTCTCCGCGATTGTTTTTCAATTCAATTTTGAAAATATCTTCCACCGAAGAACGATCGGCTTCATCACCTTGCAAAATAACCTGCCATGAACGACCGTATAAGTTAAAGTCGTTGATGTAGAAACCACCTAAAATGGATTGCATAGCCATAAAGATATCCGACACCGGAACACCCAAAGCATACGCTTTTTCACGGTCGATTTCCACGCTTAAACGCGGGCTGTCAACACGATAATACGTAATAACACCCGATAATGCCGGATCTTTGTTTGCTTCGGCAATCACTTGATAAGCAACGGAAAGTAATTCTTCCGGACTGGCGCCTTCCGTTGACTGCAACACGTATTCGAAACCATCGGTTGAAGATGCCCCCATCAATGCCGGGAAGTTAAATGCTTGTACAATAGCATCTTTAATATTGGCGGCCATTATTCCGTTGAATTTACGAACCATAGCTCCAACAACTAAATCGGAACGTTTTCTTTGTTCATAAGGTTTTAACAAAACGACAACAAAGCCGTTATTTGAACCAGCACCCGTTTGCATACCGAAACCGGCAACGGTCATCACACTGTCAACACCATCCATTTTTAATGCCAATTGTTCGACTTGACTCAACACGTCTTGCGTTCTGTTTAATGAAGCACCGGAAGGCAACTGCACCATCGCCATAAAACCGCCTTGGACTTCGGAAGGCAAGAAACCGGTCGGTGTCACACGGAACAAATTCAAAGCCAACAAACCAACACCCAACAATGCCGGAACGGCCACCCAAGCAATCGGAATCAAACGTTTAACCACCGATGTATAACCATTTCCCAACACTTCAACAAAGTGCATCATTTTGGCAATAACTTTATTGGGTTTTTGTTGCGGGCGCATTATCATTTTTGCCAACGCCGGTGACAATGTCAAAGCGTTGATGGCGGAAATAACAACCGCACAACAAATTGCCACAGCAAATTGCCGATATAACAACCCCGTAATACCGGGCAAGAACGCAACAGGTACAAACACACCCAATAAAATCAATGTTGTTGCAATAATCGGGTTACCGATACGTTCCATAGACTTTTTAACCGAATCAGCCGGCTTTGCTTTGGGTTGAGAAGCCATAACCGCTTCCACGTCTTCCACCACCACAATAGCATCGTCCACCACAACACCGATAGCAAGCACCAAAGCCAACATAGAAATTGTATTCACCGTCACACCCAACGCCATCATACCGGCAAAAGCACCAATCAATGATACCGGAATAGCGCAAAGCGGAATAAGTGTTGTTTTGAATGAACCCAAGAACAAATAAATAACGGCCACAACCAAAATAAATCCGATAAAGATTGTTTCTTCAATTTCGTTCATGGAACGTTTCACGAAATCGGCGTTATCGTGCATCATGTGAATGGAAATACCTTCCGGCATTTTGGATTTTAATTCTTCCAATTTTTTATTGATACCTTGCGCCACTTCAATAGCGTTTGAACCGGACGCTTGATTGATGGCTAAACCGATGGAAATTTTACCATTATAAGTACTGGACATTTCCTCTGATCTTGCACCCAATTCAACTTCGGCAACGTCTTTTAATCTTAAATAAGAACCGTCTTTATTCGCACGGATAATAATGTTTTGGAATTCTTCAACCGTACTTAAACGCCCTTTTGCCGTCAAAGTGATTTGGAATTTTTGATTTTTAGGCGCCGGTTGTGCACCGATACGACCGACAGAAGCTTGAAGGTTTTGACTCTTGACCGCAGCGATAATATCGGTTGTTGATAATTTCAAACTTTTTAATTTATCATCACTGACCCAAATACGCATACTGTAATCGGCGTTTGAGAACATTTGAATATCACCCACACCGTTCACACGTGATAATTCGTCTTTAATGTTGATTAAAACATAGTTGGTCAAAAACTTCATATCATATTGATCACTGTCGGCCGAAAATTCAATAATCTGCAACATAGAAGAGTTGTTTTGACGCACGGAAACGCCTTGTTTAATCACATCTTCCGGCAATTTTGATTCGACTTGTTTAATACGGTTTTGAACGTTCATTGTTGCGGTATTCGGATCGGTACCGACTTTGAATGTAACCGTTAAAGAATAAGAACCGTTATCAGAAGATGTAGAGGACATATACAACATATCTTCCACACCGTTCACGCCGGATTCAATTTGTTGAGCCACAGAACTTTCAATCACGTCTGCGTTTGCACCCGGATATGTTGCTTTAACGGACACTTGCGGCGGTGTAATGTTCGGGAACTGTTCCACCGGCAACATAACAAAAGACAAAATACCGGCAATTGTGATAATCAAAGACACCACAATTGCGAAGCGCGGACGCTTAATAAAAACTTCTGAAATCATACTTTATTCCTTTGATGCTTCATATTCTTTTAAAGTGACTGCAAGCGGTGCCCCGATAAAACGTGTAGCAACCTGCAAATGACTTGTTAAAACTTTATCACCGGCATTTAATCCTTTTTCAATAACAGTCATTCCGTTTGCCAATTCCAAACCTTCTGTAATGTTTCTTCTTTCCAACATATTGGCTTCGTTGATGATGTATACATAAGGTCCGACCAAATCACGCAAAATCAATTCGGAAGCAAGCAATAATGCTTTATGCGGTTTTTTGAATCTCATTTCAACACGACCGTATTGTCCGGAAATCAACTCATTGTTCGGATTTTCGAACGAAACACGCATACGCATTGTGTTCATTTGTTCATCCAAAGCAAGATCAACGAAGTTCATTTCCCCTTTGAAAGGATATGCCGTTCCGTTTGCATAAACAAATTCGATATCGATATTTTCAGCACCTTCTTGTGTCCAAAAATCTTTCATTTGGAACAATTGGTTTTCTGATACTGAAAAGACGGCATAAATCGGGTCGATACTGACGATTTTTGCCAAACTGCCGGATTCCGGACCGATTAAATAACCCGTGGAATATCTGGCCGATCCGATACGACCGGAAATCGGGGATAAAACGTCCGTGTAATTCAAATTCAAGTTAGCAATATCCAATTCTGCTTGGGCTTGTTTTACAATGGCTTTTGCAGTTGAATATTCGGCTTGACGTTCGTCCAATCTGGCTTCTGAAATATCCTTTGTTTTGAACAAATTTTGAGCCCGTTTGAATTGTGCGGCGGCATTACTTTCATTTGCTTCGGCCTTTGCCAAATTTGCTTGTGCATTATTGACGGAAGCTTTAAATTGATCCTTTTCAATTTCAAATAACAATTGCCCTTCTTTGACAAAATCGCCTTCTTTGAACAAACGTTTTGTTAAAAATCCGGTTACACGCGCACGGACATCAACTTGGTCCTTCGCTTCGATTTTACTGACGAAACTTAAAGACGGATAAAAGTCTTGACTTTGTACTTGAACAGCCGTAACAGGTATTGCCTGCGGAGCGGCTTTATCAGCCCCGCCTCTTGGTAATTTTTTATAAATTCCGTATCCCAAAGCAATTAAAACGGCAACCACGGCCAAAACAATAATTTTCTTTTTCATTTTTACCTCTTTTTCTATTGCATAAGTATTTTGAACTTTATCTTTTTTTATGCGATTTTGCAAGCTTTTTTATTTTTTAATTGATTTTGTCATAAAATAATCATTTACGTTTTTTCCGATGGAATAAACGCATAAGGGCATTTTTCTTTCGGACAGGCTCTAAATTCAAGCCGACTTCCGTAATTTTTGGCCCTTCTTTTTTACGAATAATCAACTCGATTTTACCGACCAAGAAACGATCGCCGACATCTAAATCGGAAAAGTTTTGTTCCAATGCTTCCCTTAAAGTACGTTCTTCCCATTTTTTAGGAACAGTTATGTTGTAAAGATAAGCAAGCTCTTTTAACAAAATATCCGAACTTAAAACAAAATCCCCCATATTTTTGGAAAAATCAGCACTTTGCCCGCCACCGTACAATTCGTCCAACTGACGAACAAAAGTATCATTCACGGCAAAAACATAAATTTGATCGCCGGCACGTAAATTTTTAATATTAGCCCCGCTGTAAGAAAGGTTATCCCGTTGCACGTATACCGGCGTTGCCCAACGAGGGACTTTTGCACCCTGCACTGCCGGTGTATTTTCCGTCAATTTATATGTAATCAAATAACTGTCCACCAATCCCGGCAAATCAATTTCACTTTTTTGTGCCGGTTTTTCAAGCAACGGCAAAACCACCAAACATTTTTTTGCCATCGGAATAATCAACAATCCTTGAATTGCCAAAGACATTAAAACCATCAAAAAGATAATGGAAAAAATCATTTGTGCATTTTGGATATATTCCGAACAAACCAACGGCGCTAATGCCAACAAAATAGACGTTGCGCCACGCAATCCGACAAAGGAAATAAATATTTTTTCTCTGAACGAATAACCAAACGGCCATAAACACAGAAAAACAGCAATCGGACGCGCAACAAACAATAAAACCAAACCCAACACAAAGGCGGCGGGAAAGACTGATGGCATTTGGCGCATATCCGCAAAAAAGCCCAAAGTCAGGAACAATATGATTTGACAAAGCCAAGTCAAAGTCGTTTGGAAACGAACAATTTGATAATGACCTTTTAATTTAACTTGACCGGCCAAAATACCACCGACATAAAGCGCCAAAAAACCACTGCCCCCTAAAATGTTTGTAAAAGCAAAACCAGCCAACGCCATACCCATAACCAAAACCGGATAAAGTCCGGCATCAAAATCAACTTTGTTGACAACCGTTTTAATCAACCAACTCAGCGCAAAACCGGCCAAAGCACCGACACCCATTTGAATTAAAAAAAGACCGCCAAAGGTAAATGGATTGACACGTTCACCATTAAAAATCAACGCCGCAACAGTTAAAAAAGAAAATGTTAAAAAGATTGCCATCGGGTCGTTACTGCCGGATTCCATTTCCAGTGTAGCTTTAATTTTTTCCCGTATTGAAACACCGCCCATACGCAAAACGAAAAAGACCGCCGCCGCATCGGTAGAGCTGATAATCGAAGCCAACAAAAATGATTCTACCCACGGCAAACCCGCAATATAATGCGTGGCCGGCGCCAACAACACCGCCGTGAAAAACACCCCGAAAGTAGACAACAAAACAGCGGGTTTTAAGTTTTTGCGCACATTTGCCAAATTCGTTTGATATCCGCTGTCAAACAAAATAAATGCCAACGCCAATGATCCGATAAAGAAAGCCAATTTTGGTTGATGATAACCGGCAACAATACCCAAACCGCCATTATCTCCGAAGAAAAGTCCGATACACAACACAACCAAAATTAAAGGGATATTGGCACGGCTGGAAACAAAGCTGGTCAAAATACTGAACACCAAAATAACAGAAAAAATCAAAATCGGAAAATTGATAAATTCCATTTTACATACTTCCCTTACGTTGCTTTAAACCAATCAATTTTTGGCTGACCAAAGCGGTATCCAAACCGACACGTTCCAAACGTTCATACATTCTTTTTGTTTCTTTTCTTAAATAAGCTTTTTCAACTTGAACCGCAAATTTTAAATCATCCTCGTACTTTTCAAGATCATCCAAAATCGACACAATAGAACGTTTTTTGTTTTTGGTCTTTTTTTCAAAAATAAACGGCATATAGTAAATCAACTTTTCAACAAATTCCAAAATATCACAGTTTTTGGGTTTTCTTTGGCTGACTTCTTTTAACACTTCGAAAACAATGCCGGCTTCATTGGCATCATCAACAACGATAAACGGCATTGAAGCAGAAAAGCCCTTTGTGTGAATTTCTTTTAAATATTCCAAAACGTGATAATAATACGCATTTACATTGAAAATAATAAATGGCTTCAATGGTAAAAATCCATCTTGCATAGCAACACAATCATAGACCAATTCGTCCAAAGTTCCGATACCGCCCGGTGCAAAAATGACAAAATCAGCATGCAACAATTGGTTTTTGCGTTCTTCCAACGTATGTGCGACAAAAACTTCTTTGATTTGATTGACTACTTCGTTTTTTTGCGTCAAAGACAAATATTCTTTTGTTGTAATGCCTTTAATCGGAATTTCTTTTGCATTTGTATTTTTTGCCCATACTTTCAAGGCACCTTTGGCAACAGCGCCCATAATTCCTTGACCGGACAGGCCAAAGTCCAAACGAAAATTCATTTTTGCAATTTCTTGCCCCAACTTAAAAGCTTCTTTTTCATAAATGGGATCATTACCGGAACGCGAACCGCCCGCAACAAAAATTCTGAATTCTTTTGATTCGTTTTCCTTTTTGAAAGTGGTTGCCAATTGCCTAATTTCCGGCGCAGGCTTTCCCAACCTTTCCGGCGCACGCACATAAGAACCGCGTTCAACAGACATTTGTTTTACTGTTTTTTTCATTTTGTCCCCTTTAAAGAAACCCTTTTTATAATAGATAAAGAAACATTAATGTTTTATTAAAAAAAGCTTTTCTTTAAGTAAAAATAAGTATATAATCCGAAAAAAGAAAGGAAATAAAAATGGCTGAAAAAACATTTGAAGAAATGATAATCGAATTGGAAAATATCGTACGTAATTTGGAAAGCGGACGCATCGGGTTGGAAGATGCAATGAAAGCTTATCAGGAAGGAATGAATTTAAAAACCGCCTGCGAAGCTAAATTGGCCGCCGCAAAAGAACAAATCGATAAATTGATTATTGAAAAAGATCAAATTGTCGGTAAAGAACCCTTTGATATCGAAGGGGCATAAATTTCCCATTAAAAATTTTTCAAAAAGCATAAAAAAAATCCCCACCTTTTCAGGCGGGGATTTTGTTTTCAACTATTGGTGTGCACACTGGCCACCACCACCATTACAATATCCGGTTGGTCCGTATATCGCCTTACACAAGGCATCATCACCCGATGTACAAGCGCAACCGCCACCATACGCACAACTTGAATTCGGACAATAAACATTCAAACAGCATGTTGAATTTTCTTGTGCCGGCATCCATGAACCGCCACGTTTACAGTACCCGGCCCATTCGAAGCCCGGACCATAACCATCTTCACTTAAACACTTACCACAGTTACCAGTGGAGTCCGTACAATCGGCGTGGCTTGCACATGTTCTGACCTTACAAACACCGCCATGGCAATAGAGATTTTGACGACCAGAAACATCGCTACAATCATTATCGGTATCACAATACGTCCGCACACAGATGCTGCCCCAATAATTACTGCCATAGGTATATTCCGGTCCATAAGTCATACCGCAAATATCACTGCCTAAGTGGTCGCACAGGCCATAGAAGCTGGTCGGGTTACTGACACATCCGGATCTACACCATACTTGTCCATACTCACTGTTACAACATGAACCATTGGTAGAAGTTACACAAGTTCCATTTACGCATTCTTTACAATCCGGACAGTCGACATTGGCCAAACATTCGGCTTTCAAGACACATTTTGAATTTGAACACTTGTAACGTATACCCAAAGCGGCCTCACAACCCGCATCCGAAGAGCAACTGACGTTCACTTGCGTACTCACACATCTGTTGCTTAAACATTCGTATGAAAGTCCAAAGAGCGTTGTGCAATCACCATCTGTTTCACAGTATGCTTGTACACAATAACCGGGCTCGTCTTCATCATAGATAGCGCACAACCACGGTGTTGAACCATAATATCCGTTCGCTATGTTCGAACAATCCGCATCACTGTTACATGACGGCGAACTGCAATAACCATTTGTTCGGCATCTGTAAGATATATTTTGACCATCGTGATATTCTACGAATTTAGCACACGTTGTGTCAGGATAGTTGTCTTGACAACCCGTATATTCGCATTTTTCGTTTTTACTGCAAGCATAACCGTATCCGAAAGCCGATAGACAGTAAGCATGGTCACCTTGACAAGAATTTGTTCTGCAAACTTCATCCTCACTACATTTTTCACCGCTAGCACAATCAGAATCATCACTACAACTCTTATAGCATACACCATTTAATAAAGTGTAACCGTTGGCACAAGCAGAACATCCGCAACTGTCGTTATATGTAGAGCAATGATCTATCAGATTACAACATTTCGCTCCACCATTGACAGGTTGCTTGGTGCCTGTACATGTAGTACACTTACAACTGCTATTGTATCCTGTCGTTGAACAACCCGTTATTGCCGTACAACATAATGAGTTGTTATTGACCGGTGTTTTGCCACTCGTGCATGTAGTACACTTACAACTGCTGTTGTATCCGCTTGTAGAACAACCGTCTATCTTAGCACAACATTTTGTTCCGCTGCTGACCGGTGTTGTTCCGTTGGTACATGCCGTACAAGCACAGCTGTTACTGCTGTATGTTGAACATCCGGACACGCCATCACAACAATATCCGTTTCTGAGCGGGTGATCGGACGGACATGTGTGACATGTACAATCGTCATTATAGAGTGTACAGTAATTTGAATCACATTGCTTACAAGTTCCTTGATATGTTTTTACGTATCCCGGAGAACACGTTTGGCAACTACAATCCGAACGATTATAAGAGGCACAATTTGCTTTGTTTTGACAACACACGTTATATTCAGCCTGTGTATAACCGCTTGAACATTGTCCGCATCCGCAATACGAATAGGACCCGCTCTTTATGTATGTACTACATCCGGTTATCGGGGAACAACAAGTCTCACCCAACGGATTATTATATTGGTCGATTATTGTTCCTACTACCTGACTGCCGGTACATGTTGCACAATTACAGTTGCTGTCATAGGAATTACAACCCGCAATTGTAGGACAACATTGATAATTATACCTTGTATCAATAGAATTATAGGCCGATTCATTCAATGTATATCCATCATCACATGTTATACAACGACAATATTGCGAATTCTCGTTGTCTCCATAACGATAGCAATGGCTGACACCACAGGAAATACATGCACCGCTTGGATTATACGGATCCGGTTGTTCACTCGATCCCCAACATGTAGCGCATCCGCAACTATCATTATAACTGCCACAGAGTTTTTGTTCACAGCAAGCCGTACCACTTGCATTCGGGAAACGAGATGAGTCTGTGGAAGTGTTTGCATCACATGCCGTACATCTGCAGTTTGCATCATAAGTATTACAATTTGTTATTTTCGGACAACATACCGAACCGTTACCACCCGGAACTTGGTTGTTGCTACAAGCCGTACACTTACAATTTGAATCATAAGTTGTACAAGAAGAATTTGCATTTGATATCTTCGTACAACATCTTGAATTATTATTGACGGCTATACGACC